>JACMQJ010000426.1 GCA_014377055.1 Candidatus Sericytochromatia bacterium | reverse complement strand
ACATCGACTTTAAATATAGTAATTAGTAAGTTAGGGTATCAATCATTTGTTTTTAACTCTCCTATAGATGCAGCTAAAGCAATGCTTGAACAACAGTTTGACTTAGTTATAAGTGATATTAATATGCCAGAAGCATCTGGTATGGATTTGTTATTATGGATCAAAAAAAATTACCCCTTGACTAAAGTTGCAATAATTACATCTGAAACAGATAAAAAATATCCTGAAATAGCAAGACTACAAAATGTAGTAAAATTTATACGTAAGCCTTTAGATTTAATAAATTTCGATAAAATTATGGATTATTGCCTAATTAAGGATTCAAAAATATTTGGCAAAACAGAAACTATCGGTCTTTTTGATTTTATTCAAATGATTGCTTTTTTAAGTATAGATAAAAAGATTTGTATTATTGACAATAACCAACAAAAAGGATTTGTTTATATTAAGAACGGCAATGTTAATCATGCTGAATATCTTAATAAAATAGGTGACAATGCTTTTTATGAAATAATAAAAAATCAAGGAGGCTCATTTTTTGAAGAGAGTTATATAGAGCCAAATGAAATATCCATCCATAAGCCTATATCCAAACTTATTTTAAACTCAGCTAGAATAAGAGCTGAAAATGAGATTTTAGAATTAGAAAAAATTAATATTGATAAGTTAAGAAAAAATGTAAAAATTTTATTACTTGATAGCTCTGATATGTTTAATCAGATTATGATCGAAAAATACTTAGAAACTTTTTCTCTTAAATCTGATATTGCTAAGGATTATAATGATTTGATGCAATTAGTTATGATAAATAAATATGATCTAATAATTATTGATATGAATATAATTATAAGTTTGGATTATGGGACTATTTTGGATATTTTATTACAAAATAATACTCAATCTGAAATAATAGTTTTTATGGATTTTAATGATGATAAAAATAAAGTTAATATGAAAACAAAAGTTAATTTCATTGATAAGCCAATAGATTTAAAAATGTTTAATTCATTGATCAATAAAATTTTATCTACTGAGCCGATAAGTAATAATAATATTGGTAGTGTGGGTAATATAAGCTTTTCGGATTTAATGCAAATTATTGGTTTTGATGGTAAAAAAAGAATATTTGAAATAAATGATCTTACTTTTGATAAAAAAGGAGTGGTTTCAATAGAAAAAGGTTGTCTTATTCATGCTGAATTTGATGATTTATTTGGCGAAGATGCTTTTTATAGGATACTTGATATAACATCAGGTTTATTTAATGAATTAAAAGAATTTAAACTCATTGAAACTGAAAAAAATGGATTAATAAACTCTTTATTAATGAGTTATGCAGAAAAAAAAGATAGAGAAAACCTTGAAATTAATACAAAAGATAATGATGGTTATGTTTATTCGTTTAATTCTTCAATAATTGACAAATTAATTAATAATTGGGTCTAATTATCTTTTAATGTTTTAACTATTTTGTAGCATAAAGATTATTACATATTTTTCTTTTAAAGTTAGATTATTAAAGATATACCTTTCTATAATATCTAAAATTTAAATACTATTTGTAAAAATTTTGTTTAAAATATCAAAAAAGACTCATATCAATGAGTCTTTTTATCTATAGCTATATTGTATTACTTTCTAATTGAAATTCTACCAGAATCATTATTTGCAGTCAAAACAGCTCCATAATGACCATATACAGGTATTGTAATATTCCTATTATCATCTACTGTTATGTTTCTTGGTGATAAAGTTGTATTATTTAATTCTTCTTTTAAAACAGCACCTTTATCAAATCCAAGTTTGGCAACATTGACTGTTACTGTTTTTGTGCCACTTGTATTATTAAGAATAACTAAAGCACGATTTTTCTTATCCATTCTTCCATAAGAAAATATACCATTTTGATCATCAAGTAGAAGAGTTTCAAATGTACCTGTTCTAAGTGCAGAGTTATCTTTTCTCACTTGGATCATTTTTTTGTACAATGCTGTTAAATGTTGACTTTTATCATAATTCCAGTTGAATGTTCTTCTACAATCAGGATCTTTTGCTCCAGTTGTTCCAATTTCATCACCATAAAATATAGTTGGTGCTCCAACAAAAGTCATTTGAAAAATAGCTGCTTCATACATTTTCCATTTGTCACCTTCAGTTCTATACATAAACCTTGATGTATCATGGCTATCCAGCAAATTCATTACTGTTTGATTTGCTTGCATAGGGTTTTTTGCTAAAATACTTCTAATCCATAATTCAAACTGAGTTGGTGAAATTTTATCTCTTTTTATAGTTTCAATCGTATATCCATCATTGATATAGGTTGATACAGCGTCAGCAAAACCTTCATAATTCATAACTCCGTCAAATTGATCACCTTGTAAATAAGGTTGTGCGTTTTTCCATAGCTCACCAATGATAACAGCATCTTTTTTTGCACTTTTTACAGCTGTTCTATAACCTTGCCAAATTGAATGATCATCACTTCCACCATTTTGTCCTGCTTCATTGGGAACATCTAATCTCCAACCATCAACATCATAATCTTTTAACCATGATTTTGCTATAGAATCAGGATTAGAATATATTTCACCTCTAAGCTTACTAGAAGCATAATTTAATTTTGGTAATGTATCGAAGCCCCACCAACTTGTATATTTTGAAGGGAAAGAACTAAAACTATAAAAATCTGCCCATGGACTTTGTTGACTTTGAAAAGCTCCTACTGTATCAAATTGCTTGGCTCTATTAAACCATCTATGCCAGCTTCCTGTATGATTATAGACTCCATCAATAATAACTCTAATACCTTTTGAATGAGCTTCTTGAACAAATTTTTTGAACTCAGAATTACTAGCAAAATGAGGATCAATAGTTCTATAATCTTGAGTATCATATTTATGATTACTTGGTGATTGAAAAATAGGATTAAAATAAATTGTGTTAATACCAAGACTATTTAAATAAGTTAATTTTTGTCTAACGCCTTCAATATCGCCACCAAAAAAATCTCTATTTTTGGCTGGTTGTTCTGGTAAAGCATCCCATTTTTGAGCCTTAACAGTTACATTATTTGGATTGGTTGGATCTTCTGGATAAGGGAACATATATTCACCATCTTTAACATCATTTTTTGGATTACCATTATAAAATCTATCAACAAATATTTGATAATAAACAGCACTTTTTGCCCAATCTGGAGTTTGAAAATTGGAAGCATACCAAAAACTCGCTTCATTATCAGGCTCATTAGTATAAAATCCTACAGCATTGTACCATCCAGAATCTCCACCATTTTCTACTCTAAATTTGTATCTCGTGTTATTTGAAGTGGATAAGTCAACAGACCAAAATTCAAAAACGCCCAGTTTATCTTGAGATTCAAGTTTCATTGATAAAGATTGACCATCACTTGTTATTAGAGTCGCTTTGGTCAGATTGCCTTTATAAGCTCTCAATCGTACTTTAACAGGTTGTCCAGGCGCAGGATTGACGGGAGTTGTATATAATTCAGTTTGGTCACTATAAAGACCATCTCCATTAATAGAACCAGACTTAGTTACTCTTAATGAATTTCTTTTGATAGATGCAGCAATAATTTGTTTATCCGTAGAGCGTCCATGATTTATATCATTACTACTATCACTAATTAAATTGTTATTATTAAAATTATCTACCAAACTATTATCCTGCTTACAAGCAGATAATGTAAGAGTTAAAGCAAAAGCAGAGATACATATTTTTTTCATAATTAACTTACCACTATAATTAAAACAAAAGTTGGACACAATGTTAATCATGCCCTTTTAGATATTATTTTTTTAGAATAAATAATAAATTCATTACTTACTTGCTCAAAGCAACAATAAGCTCATCCCATTTTGAATCCTTAGCAAAAGCAGTTGCTTGATAAGTATCAGTTTGTACTTGTGAAGCTGAAACATTAATTGCTAAACCTTGTGCGTGTTTTTCAGCATTATGTATTCTAGCAATAACTATGGACTTATTTAAAGCGTCATGAGTTCTAGCAATTGCTGTTTTAATAGCTGGATCAGTCATTATTGTGTTTAATCTAGCAAGTAATTCATATAAATCTCTTTGACCACCCATATCATCACCATCAACATTTAAAGGATGAGTACCACTAATAGCAACATTTATTGCTTGTTTTTGTGCAGGAAGCTTACTAATTAAAATTTGTGAAAGGTTGTTTAATTCAGTGATAAGAGGCTTCATAGCACTTGATCTATAAGCTGCTATAGTGAATATATCAGGTATTTTTCCTTTTTTGTTTGGTCTTCTTAAAAAGTCTTTTCCGTTTCTATCACTGTCAAGTATAATATTAATAGCTATAGCTTCTGTATTTTTACTTTGAGCCAAAATAGTTGGTAAAGATTTGGTGTACATCATTCCAGTTGCTAGAGTTGAATCTTCTGAACCAATTGTTACATCAGCAACATCTCTTAATTCATAAGCGGCTTCTATTGTTCCCATTAAGCAAGCATCCATATTTAATATATCAAGATGATTGATACCAGCTTTTATACCTTTTGCAAGATTTGGTAATGAAATTAAGCTACTTGATGTATCATCTTTGGCTATACCCATAAAAGCACCACCATGGTTATCTATATCAAGTATTTTTATTTGTGAACTGTATGAAGAAAAACCCCATTTTACAAATCTCTGTAATACCTTATAATCTCCTGAATCTTGCTCTTTGGTGAATTGTGTATAAGGGGAAACTATTTTACTTGAATCACCGTCACCAATAACTAAATATCTTTTTGTATCGTTTTCTTCAGCACTATCTGTTTGTAATACCATATTCATAATACTTGAAGTTCCTGATAATTCATGGAAGTTAAGCATTGGTACTAATTCGTTTCTATATCCACCTTTATCATTATCAAAAGCCATATAAGAAAGAAGAGTTACTTTTTTTTGTGCTTTTATTAAAGGTAAAGCTTTAACATGAACACCCCAATCAGTAGTTTCGATAGCTGATGGTTGAATTTGCGATAAAATTTCGGGAGCAGAAGGAGTTACTACACTGAATGTTGAAACTGTCTGTGCTTGTTGTTCGGTTGTTAATAAAGTTTGCTCTGTATTAGTTCCACAAGCTGTTAGGCTTAAGGATAAAAGTACAATTGAGGAAACCAATTTTGTAATGTTTCTTGCCATAAAACCCTCTTAAATTATAAGAAAATATTTTTATTTTGTAGCTTAGGTAAATTATATATCATTCATCTTAAATATAACTGATACCTTATATAACTCAAAAATATTTTAAGTTACATTAATACAATTATATTACTTGTCAGAGATAAAATTCAATACCTTGCTTAACAATTAATTATAAATACGTTAATTTATATTTAATTTTTGGTTATCAAAAAGCATTAATTTTAAAATATTATTATTTGCTATTTTAGATTCTAATTATTAGCTAAGATATTATTTTTTCCTGAGAATAAAAAGAACACGAAATATTATAAAAAATATTTAAAGTAATTATTAATTGAGTTTTGTTTATGCTAGAATAATACGATATTGTATGACCATTCCATTAAGTAGTAGTATACAATTTGTTTTGCAACCAATAATTATATAGAGCAGGAGGTTATTATACCTAAGTGACTGAAGCACTTTTACAAGTAAAAAATCTGGCGACTCATTTTTACACAGAGGAAGGCGTCGTTAAATCTGTACAGGACGTTAGCTTTGAAGTTAAGCCTGGCGAAGTTTTAGGAGTTGTTGGTGAATCTGGTTGCGGAAAAAGCGTAACCTCAATGTCAATCCTAAGATTGATTCAACAACCACAAGGAAAAATTGTTGGTGGACAAATAATATTTAATGGGCAAAATCTATTAGACTTAACAGAAGAACAAATGAGAAAAATTAGAGGCAATAAAATATCTCTTATCTCTCAAGATCCAATGACTTCTCTTAATCCTGTTTTGACTATTGGTGAACAAATAATGGAAGCTATTATTTTGCATCAAGGCAAAAATAGAAAAGAAGCTCATGACAAAGCTATTGAAATGCTAAGATTAGTTGGGATTCCCTCACCAGAGCAAAGAGTAGACCAGTACCCACACGAATTTTCTGGTGGTATGAGGCAAAGAGCAATTATTGCCATGGCTTTATCATGTGAACCACAACTTTTAATAGCTGATGAACCTACAACAGCTTTAGATGTTACAATTCAAGCTCAAATACTTGATTTGATGAGAGAAATAAAGACCAAAAGAAATGCAGCTATCGTT
>JACMQJ010000425.1 GCA_014377055.1 Candidatus Sericytochromatia bacterium | reverse complement strand
TCAAGTAAAATATCTATATTTGCAACTTCACCAAATAATTTTTTGAATCCAAAATCAGTGAATGGGTTTATATATCTACTCATTAGTTTTATTCCTAATTAACTTTAATATCTACATTTTAACACTATTTATAAATTTTAAAATTATTGATTGTTATAATAAAACTAATGGAAACTAATTCATTATTTGTAAAATGGGCTAGTCTTATTATATAATAATTGTTTTAGTGTTAATAGTTTCTTGGATTTTAAAATGAACATAGCAAAATATCCTTATGCTATAAGCCGACTCTATAAGTTGATAAGGAAAAAAGAATCTTTTTTTGAGAAGTATTTTCTCATGCTTGATTTATTTGATGCTATCCTTAAATATTTGTATTATGTTTCAAAAAATTGTCTAAAAAATAACGTAAATGACTTAAATATAGATGTTAATTTAGAAATAATACAGAGCCTAATTAAATGCCTAGCCTTACAAAACCCAGATAATCTTTTTATACCTGAGCTTATAAAGCTTAAGAAAAATGGTTTAGAAAAAGCTATAAAAACCTTTACTTTAGAAAAAAATTTAGCTATTGATTTTAGTATAGAAGGTGCTTATAAAAATGCTTTCGAGAATCAAATGATTCTGATTGACTCTATTTTAGACAAATTATCTTTTTTGAACGATTATGAAGTTATAGTACCTTACAAAGTAGAAAATGAAGTTTTATATTTTATCAGCATAAAAAAAGATTTAAGAATAGAAAAAATAAATGTCAAACAAAAATTAGGGATTGACTATTTATATCTAAAAAATAAAAACAACGAATTACTTAAATTAGATAAGGTAAATTTATCTGAGCTATTTTTTAGAAACAAAGATGAAATCCAAAATACCCCTGAATATCTAATCAATATTTTCCATCATTTTATCATTGGCTCTGAAATGATGAATATAAAAATTAATTTTATTCGACCAATCAATAATTTAAATACGTCTGAATTAGATACTATTGATGATATATATATTGAAAGAGATGTTATAAATACTAAAATAAATGATTTTATAAAAAATCATAGCTCAGGATATTTATTTATTGTAGGATCTCTTGGAGCAGGTAAAACTACATCTATAAATAAGTATTTAGCCAATAATTATGAAAACAATTATTTTACTCGCATAAAAAGTAATACAGATTACAATAAAGCTTTTGATGATATTAGATTTAAGTTTAGCGAAAAAAACTCAATTGAGTTTGATAAAACAAAAAAAATAGATCATCAAAGCCAATTTGTTAAGTTAATAAATCAAATGTATCATGATAATAAAAGACAGATAATAATTTTTGATGATATTCATTTATTGGATAACTTAGAACATTTTTTAAATATTTTTCCAGATAAATTACCTCCAGATATTTATGTTTTTTTTACAATGTCAGCTAGAGAAGGATTAACTGTTCCTAAGTTTTTTAATAAAGAGATCTATTATTTGCCTAATTTTACTAATGATGAAATAAATAAAATATATAAAAAAATTCTTCCTGAAATAAATCAAATTAGCCAAGAGATAATTAATCAAATCTATAAAAGATCTTACGGATTACCACTATATATAATTATTGAATCTATCAAATATATTAATAGCTTTAAAGATAATTATGAACCTAGTTTAGAATTTAAAAATGCTAGATACCTAACAAAAATAACTGATAACATTGAAGCAAAATTTAAAAATGTTATAGAAATACTAGACTTATATGCAGAAAAATATCAAACAGGCTTAAAAAACTATGGTAGATATTTCTTTTCACTTTTGGCTATTTCTAAGGAAGGATATAATAAAATAGAAATAAAAAATATCTTAATTTTATTGCCAATGTCATTAATTGAACATTTTATTGATAAAGGAGGTGATTTTTTATTAAAAGTAAATTCAAGATATAAATTATCTGCTCATTTTTATGAAGAGCTATGTATAAGTCTATTATCCGATGATGAGATTAAATTTTTAAATGATAGGATTATTGATTTTTTTGAGCCTTGGGATAAAAAAGTGTCTTCACTATCATTAAAATATCTACCATATCATTACTTAAAAGCAGATAGAATTAAAGCTTTAAAAGAGCTTTTATCAGGTAATTTTGTAAAGTCTAAGTTTAAAATATATCCAAAAGAAATGTTAGAAGATTTTATTATGTTAATAAATTATTTTATTGATAATAATCCAGAAAATATTGCTAGTATTCTCAAATTTTGCTTTGCATATCAGAAGCTAAAGGAAGAGTATAAAAAAAGCTTATTAAATATAACACCAATATCTAGTTTAAATAAAGAATCAAGTAATTATAATGATATTATCGAAAAAATAAATTATATTAATAAAAATAGTGAAAAATTTTATCAATTACTCTTAATAAGTAGTATCAGTGCGGATAATGGAAATATTGAAGAATCAAGATTAGCAATAAAACATCTTTTAGAAATACCCGATATATATATTAATCCATTAAATTCAGAATTAATTTTTAGACTATGTGCAGATATATCATCCGCTGGAGTTTTTGATGTAATAAATATACCAAAAACAAGAGAAGACGGCATATATCTAATTAAATATCTCAGTGAAACTAATCATATTAGTAAAGTGTTAGAAGTGTTCATTAAGTTACTTGATGTCATAACTAATGAAATTGATCGTTCTGTTTTATTAGAAGCATTGATAAGTAAAGCTTCTGATTTTAAAAATATTAATATGATAGAAAAAGTTCTTAAAGATGCTTTATTATTGATTGAAAAAATCAATAATATTAATATTAAAGATAGGCTTTATTATATATATATTTCGACAGTTTTAAAAAAACGTGATTTATATGATAAACAATTGAACACTATTTTAGAAATCAAAGATAAGTTGCAAACATCTTTATTTAAGTTTTTGTTTTATGGTAATCTCTCATTAATATTTTTAAATATGAAACAAGAAAAAATAAGCAAAGACTTTATTTTTAAAGGAATTAGTTTTATCAGCGACCTTGAAAATCTTAGTCATCAAAATTTTATGTTTAGTAGTATGATTTTAGGCTTTAAGTATTTTGAAAAGACTTACTATTATCATGAATTAATTGATTATGCTTTTGGTATTATTAATGATGCATCTTTTAATTATGAAAAAATTGAACGAAGCTTAATGTTATTAAATCAAGCAAAAAAATATGATAAAACAGCTGATATATTAAAGCTATTAATTAAAGATTATTCAAAAATAAACGAAAAAACTACACTGCCACTATTAAGACCATTCTTCCAATCACTAAATAAGATAAAAGATAAAAGAGTACAAAATCCTCTATTAAAAAAAATATCTGTAATTGCTGAAAATGAGAATATAGAATACAAAATAAATTTTTATAGTCTACAGCTTTTAATTGTTAAACCAGAGGAAAGTATTTTTGAGTTATTGAAGTCAAAACTAAATTTTTCTGATCAACAAATAAAACCTGAGATAATACTAGAAATTATTATTAATAATGTCGCAAGTTTTTCTAATAAAGATTATTCTGAGAGATTAATTGAATTAGTCTTAAAAAATATTTTGTTTATTAATACTGAAAGTTTAATGCTAGAAGTACTAATTAAATTAATAGATGTTATAGGCAAATCAAAATTTGCTAAAGCAAAAGAAATGATTACCCATATTATGTCTATTAAGGACAAACTATCCTCAAATATAGACCAATTAGTACTTATGGCTCATGAAACTTTCTTTTATGCAAATATTAATGAGTTACAAACTACTTTAAATTTGTTACACAAAATATTTTCCATGTTAATAAAAGAAAACGATGAAAATAAATATCTAATCGTTAATGAAATATACAAAAATATTAATTTGATCAAAAATAATAAAATTAATAATCAATCTCTGGATTTATTATTTGATTACTATGTTTCTGATTTGTTAATTAATACATATAAATTATTTGTATCCTTTCATAAGGAAGAGTTTATTGTCAAAATTATTTCAGATATTTTAACTTATATTACTAAAACATCCTATTCTGAGATAAAGAATGTTTTTTATAAAATTTTAGAGATAACAAGTCGCGTTGTTAACGCTAATAATCGAGAAAATATTATTGGTTTGATTAGGTTTAATTTACCAATAATTGACGAAAAAAGTTATTTAATAGATATTCTACAAAAATCTATTTTGATCTCTGAACAAAACTTTAGTAATGGAAATATAAGGCTTTTGAGCTTAATTGAGATTGCTGCTTTGAATGAAAAATTTTCTAGTATTGATGTTTCACAAAGGTTAATTAGATCTGTTATTGCTGAATTAAATTTTTTAAATTTTGAAGAATACTCATCTGAGGTAATGATTCATATATCATTAATTTTAAGCAAATTTTCTGATAAATCTATCACAGTAGAATTATTTAAATATTTATTATCCTCAGAAAATAGCATACAAACTGATAAAATGATTCATGACACCTATTCATCTATTTCATATAACCTAGTGAAAATAGGAGATTATGATTTGGTAAAAGATATATTTAATATCTTATTTGAAAAAAGCTTTGAAATAAAAAAAGAATCAATAAAAATATCTTATTTAAATAAAATTGTTAACAATGTAACAACATTTGGTCTAAATGAGCAAAATGAATTATTCTTAGAAAAAGTATTTAGTACTAGAAAATTTATTCAAGAAGAAGAAAATAAAGTAAGTTTTTTTAGTTCATTTATAATATCACTAAATAAGCTCAATAACATTAAAATTTTAGATTATTTATTTCATATTGAAATAGAATGTCTAGCCTTAACTAATAATAATTTAAAAAATGAGCTTTTATCAATATTAGCATTAGCTTATTTTAAATATAGAGATAAAGAAAAGAGTAATTATTTATTTGGACAAGCAATTAATACAATTAATAAAACAGATAAATTGGATAAAAAAATAAGTGTCGTTGTTTCATTAGCTTTAAAATTAATTTCTTGTGATAAACAAGAACAAGGTAAGTTTTTAATAGAAGGAATAGTAAGTTTAATCAATAAAGTCAGTGATGAAAATGCTAGATTTGATTTGTTTTTAAGCTTTATAACAAACTTAAACTACATAAATAATTTAAATGTAGATAGGAACTATCTTTATGATATATTCAAAAGCCTGATTAAATTTAAGAATAACATTTTTGTATTGAGGGCTTATGCACTTTTGGGTGAAACTTATTTTAAACTAAATCAAGGAGATTACTCAGATTATTACTTCCAACAAGCAATAAAAAACTCTCTGAATCAAGACACCTATGAGATCATAGAATTTAGAATAAATTTAGGTATAATCTTGATTAGTACTAATAACAAAGTCTTGGGCCATGAAGTATTGACTAATATCATAAATATGATAAAAAATAAGCCTAAAAGAGTTTTTTATGAGTTAATGATTAAGCTATTTAGTTTAGTTATAAATTTAGGTGAAAAAAAATATAGCTCGCAGTTGTACAATCAAATTATTATAAGTTTGGAAAAAATACCT
>JACMQJ010000424.1 GCA_014377055.1 Candidatus Sericytochromatia bacterium | reverse complement strand
TTCTGGCAAGAAAATCTGATGGTCTGCCTGGTGTTAAAAATATCTGGCGAGGGTATCGAAAATTTTATGAGATCATTGATGGTGTTAATTTACTAAATCAATTTTCTCAAACCTCTAATTAAACTTATGGGTAATGATAAGTCCTTTGCAAAGGAGGGAATAAGAGAAAAGGAAGGGACTAAGAAAAGGGAGAAAATAATAACCTATATCATTAATCAAAATAATCATTGCAACAAGTCTAATACATGTTTTTTAAAAATTATTTGTTTTAATCCGTATTTATCTGTGCAATCTGTGGCTAAAATATCTTTATTTATAAAGCCTTTAGAGTATATATTAAATCTATTGACTTAATTAATAAAAACAACTATACTTAGTGTATAAAATACGTTAAGTTAAAAATAAATTTGGAGTGTATATTTATGAAAGATGCTTTAATTCTAATTGATATTCAAAATGATTTTTGTCCTGGTGGTTCACTTGCAGTTAATGAAGGGGATCAAATTATACCTATAGTAAACCAATTACAAAAACAATTTGATCTAGTTATTGCTACTCAAGATTGGCATCCAGCAGATCACATAAGCTTTGCGGCTAATCATACTAATAAAAAAGTAGGTGAATTTATTGATGTTAATGGTAATCCACAAATATTATGGCCTGTTCATTGTGCTCAAGGAACTCACGGAGCTGATTTTGTTGAAGAATTAGATATGAGTAAAGTAAAAAAAGTATTTCAAAAAGGTACAAATAAACAAATTGATAGTTACAGTGGATTTTTTGATAATGATCACAAAAATTCTACTGGATTAGGTGATTATCTAAAATTAGAAGGTGTTGAAAATGTCTATATTGTAGGATTAGCTACCGACTATTGTGTAAAATATACTGTTATTGATGCTCTATCATTAGGTTTTAATACTAATGTAGTAATAGATGCTTGCAGAGGTGTAAAATTAAATCCTAATGATGTTGAAAATGCCATACAAGATATGGAAAAAGCAGGTGCTAAAATAATAATGAGTAATTCTTTGTAAAATTTTGCTCTTAAATAAATTATATATAAAAAGGTATTATAAGTTTTTTACTCACAATACCTTTTTTAATTGAATAAAGAAAGAAAGAAAATAAATATTGTAGTAAATAATAATAACCAAAAATCTGTGTTAGTCACTTAATCCATTAAATACGTGATTCTGATTTCTCTTCATTATCAAAAATATTCTTTATCTAAATCTGCGATAATTAAACTATAAGAAAATTAATTTAGATAAAAAATTAAATAGTTGTATAATTAAGTTCTATCTATGTTTATCAAAACATTATGCTATTATTAAAAATTTAGTATTTTAACTTTAATAGTTAAGTTGGTTTTATATATTTTAAGGAGTAAAAATTTGAAAGTTACCTTACAGAAGCAAGAAAAGAATCAGATATTAATGGAAGTCGAAGTAGAGGCTAGTCAGGTATCAGATACTTACCAAAAAAGATTTAGAGAAGCAAGTCGAAGCGTTAATATACCAGGTTTTAGAAAAGGTAAAGCACCTAAACAAATCCTCGAAAAATATATACATGCAGATATGATTAAGCAAGATGTTTTGGAACACTTAGTTTCAGAATCATATTCAGAAGCTTTAAGAAGCCTTGAAGAACCGATCGAACCGATTTCAGAGCCACAAATAGAATTAGTTAAGTTTGATCTTAATGAACCACTAATTTTTAAGGCTATGCTTGAAGTTAAACCAGAAGTAAAATTGGGTCAATACAAAGATTTAAATCTACAAGTTGAAGCATTATCCGAAATTAGTGATAAAGAAGTAGCTGAAGAACTTGAAGCACTTAGAAAAAGATATGGTGAACTAATTGTAGTTGATAGACCTATCCAAGAAAATGATGTAGCTACATTAGATATTTATGGTGAAGTTGAAGGCGAACCAATTCCACAAGGTGCAACCGATAATCTTGATATGGAAGTAAGACCAGGTAACTTTGTTCCAGGATTTACCGAAAAATTAATTGGTACAAGTGCCAATGAAGAAAAATCAATTGATATTACATTCCCAGATGACTACGCAGTTGTTGATCTTAGACAAAAACAAGGCTTATTCAAAGTTAGCGTTAAAGAAGTAAAAGAATTAAAACTTCCTGAATTAAATGATGAATTTGCAAAGAAAGTAGCTGAAGGAAACATTCAAGGTGAAATTAATACTCTTGATGAATTAAAAGTTAAACTACAAGAAGAGTTAGGTAAAAATCAAGTATCAGCTCAAAAAATCAAAAATCAACAAAGTTTGATTGAAAATATTGTAGAATCATCAGAAGTTGAAGTACCTGATTCAATGATACAAAGAGAACTTTATGCAATGTGGTCAAATACTGAAGGAAAAACTCTTTCAGAAAGAAATATTGCCAAAGAAGTTTTACAAGCATCATGGGAAAATTGGACTGCTAGAGAAGACATGAAAGAAGAAGCTGAAAAAAGAATTAAAACAACACTTGTTTTAAGTGAAATAGCTAAAACCGAAAATATTTCAGTCACAGCAGATGAATTAAATAGTGAATTAAGAGCTTTTTCATCTATGTATCAAGTTCCAGCCGAACAACTTAGAGAAGAGTTAATAAAAAACAACAGAATGATTCCTTTAATTGACGAATTACTAAGCCTAAAAATAATTAACTGGATTGAAAGTAATTCAAAAGTTAATGTTTCAGGTCAAGCTATGGAACAATTAGATGAAGCTAAATCAGATGAAACAGCTAAAGAAACAGTTGCTGTAGATACTGACGAAGTAAAAGATCAAGAGTAAAAAGATCAAATCAAAAGAATGCTATATAATTTAATCAGTAATAGTTTATTTAAAAAGGAATATAGACAATGCCTATAATACCATCAGTAATAGAACAGACCAGTAGAGGAGAGCGTTCTTTTGATATTTATTCTCGTTTATTAAAAGAGAGAATAATATTTTTGGGAACACCGATTGATGATCAAATATCTAATTTGATCGTCGCCCAATTAATCTTTTTGGAATCAGAGGATTCTGATAAAGATATTCAAATGTATATTAATAGCCCAGGTGGATCTATCACTGCTGGTATGGCTATTTATGATACAATGCAATATATTAAAGCACCTGTAAATACAATTTGTATAGGACAGGCTGCCAGTATGGGAGCTTTTTTATTAGCAGGTGGTGCACCTGGTAAAAGAATGTCATTGCCAAATTCTCGAATCATGCTACATCAACCAATGGGTGGAGCTCAAGGGCAAGCAACTGATATTGAAATTCAGGCTCAAGAAATTCTTCGTATGAAGAAAATGATTAATGAATTACTCTCAATACATACAAAACAAGATATTGAAAAGATAGAAAAAGACACAGATAGAGATTTCTTTATGTCAGCAGCAGAAGCAAAGGATTATGGAGTAATAGATACTATAATTATTCCTAGAATTGGTGAAGATAATATTCCAATGCCTATACCTGAAAATGGAGATCCTGAGAATAAAAGCAAGTAATTGGAGTTAGAAGGTTTTAAGTTATGGCAAAAAGTAGTAATTCTGCAGATCAACCTAAGTGTTCATTCTGTGGCAAAAATCAGGAGCAAGTAAGAAAGCTAATTGCTGCACCTGGTGTTTATATATGTGATGAGTGTGTAGATCTTTGCAATGAAATACTTGAAGAAGAACTCTATGCTGCAGGAGCAACAGCACCTGAAGCAAAAAAGCATTCTTTACCTGAATTAAAAGATATGCCAAAGCCTAAGTCAATCAAAAAAATACTTGATGAATATATAATAGGTCAGGATGAGCCTAAAAAAGTTCTTTCTGTAGCTGTTTATAATCATTACAAGCGTATATTATCGCTTGATGTTAAATCTGATGATGGAGTTGAATTACAAAAAACTAATATTTTGTTAATTGGACCTACTGGATCAGGTAAAACCTTGTTGGCTCAGACATTGGCAAAAATATTAAATGTACCTTTCTCTGTTGCTGATGCAACTGCTTTGACAGAAGCTGGATATGTTGGTGAAGATGTTGAGAATATTCTTCTTAGACTATGGCAAGCAGCTGATCAGGACATCAAAAAAGCTGAAAAAGGAATTATTTATATTGATGAAATTGATAAAATTGCTCGTAAGTCCGAAAATCCTTCAATAACTAGAGATGTTTCTGGTGAAGGTGTACAGCAAGCTTTATTAAAGATAATTGAAGGTACTATTGCTAATATACCTCCTCAAGGTGGTAGAAAGCACCCATATCAAGAATTAATTCAAATGGATACTACCAATATTTTATTTATTCTTGGTGGTGCATTTGTTGGACTAGAAAAAGTAATTGGTGAAAGAACTGGTAAAAAAGGAATGGGTTTTGGTGCTAATGTTGAAACTTCAAAAGATAAAGAAGAAGATCTCAAAAAGCTCTACAAAGAACTTAAACCAGAGGATCTGTTAAAATTTGGTCTTATACCAGAGTTTGTTGGTAGAATACCTTATGTTGCAACTCTTGAACCTCTTGATGAAGATGCTTTAGAGAGAATATTAACAGAGCCTAAAAATTCTTTAGTAAAGCAATATCATAAACTCCTTGCTCTTGATGGAGTTGAACTAAAGTTTACTGATGAAGCAATTAAAGCAATTGCTAAAGAAGCTATCAAACGTAAAACTGGTGCAAGAGCACTAAGATCAATTGTTGAAGAAACAATGCTCGATATTATGTATGAAGCTCCTTCAAACAATACAATTAAGAGTGTTGAGATTACTCAAGATTTGATTGAAAAAAGATCTTCAGCTTCAATAATTCAACTTTTGGATAAGGAAAAAAAACCAAAATTAGAAAGTGAAATTGCTTAGTAACCTCATACTATAACTAATATTAAGAGCTAGAAGTTAAACTTTCTAGCTCTTATTTTTTGGCAGATATTTAGACTATTGAAATTGAATACAAATTAATAAAATGAAAAAACTTTTTTTAGGTGAACATAAAAGTGGTAAAACAGAAAGTATAAAAAGCTTTTATCTTGAAGCCATTAACAATGGCGTTTCTAGTAGCCAGATGATTATTTTTACTCGTAATAAAACATTAGAGAGCCAAATCAAAGAGAGTATTTTTTTATCTACAAATAAAACTCTTGAAAAAGTAAATATTTTTAGATTTAGAGCTTTTGTTAATCATATTATTTCTAACTATTGGTATTTACTTTTAAACAATCAACCAAATTTTATTGGATTTTCAGAATCTATTCTATTGATGCAAGAGTTTGTTAAATCATGTTCTGAAAAATTTTCTAATAATTATTCGGACAAATATATTTTGATCAAGTTATTTGAAAGACAGCAAAGAAGAGCAGAGAATAACTTAAGCTTTATCGAATTAAAAGATCGAACATCAAATCTAGAAAATAACAGCTTAATCAAGGAAGCAGATCTATTTTTGGAGTTATATAATAATTGGCTTTTGGCAAGAGAAAAACCTTTTTTTGATTATGCAATTCAATTAGACTTTTTTTATAAATTAATAGAGATACCAGATGTGAGGAGTGCCATTATAAGAGATTTTAAACATGCTTGGTTAATTGATGATATAGAAGATGCTATACCTGCTGAACATCATTTTTATGAATTATTTTGGAATGATATTAGTAATATTATTTATACAGGTAATTTATATGGAGGAGTAAGGCAGTTTTTGGGTAGTGATCCTGAATATATACATGAATTAAGAAATAAAATTGATCAAGTTATTACTTTGCAGCAGCCCAATAATTTGCTCTACGATTTAGGTAAAGCTTTTTACGATGATATTTTTTACGAGGGAGCTACTGATCAAATTTTTGATGATGAAATTAAACTAAAAGATAATTTTAAATTAATAAATTCGGTAAGCTATAGCAGAATGTTAGAAGATTTAAATCAACTTTGGTTTGAATTAAAGAAAAATAATATTGACCCACAAGATATAATTATAGTTACATGTCAAGCAAGTGAACAACTAAATCTTGAAGTTGAGTCGCAATTAAAGTCAGTTGGTTGGAGTAGCGAGGCAATTAAAGGCTCTCATATTATTGCAAAAAATCCTTTGATTAATGTTTTAATTACATTTATGAGAATTATCTTTGACCAAGAAATTAAAGTTGATGATAAGATACCTGCTCTAACATCCTTTGATTTTTGCCAATTGATACATATTGTTGGTAATGTCGATAATTTTTATCTTGCCAAACTTAGAAAAAATCTTAAAAATGATGTCCAAGCGTGGATTAATTATATTAATGAGTTTTCGCAAAAATCAGGCTACAAAACTCTAAAAATAATCAATGATTTATTAATATACTCTTTTGAACAAAAAGATAATTTAAAAGAGCCAAGTGATTATACTGAAATGTTTTATTATATGGCAAAAAAGCTACTTTGGAACAGCGAAAAGTTTAGAGATAGTAGTTCTTTGGCTGATTTTAGGTTATTTTTAATAATGTTACAAAAGCATCTTGATATTAACTCTTTATTTTTTGATGGCAATCCTTTGTTACACTTCATTGAACAAATTATTAAAGGTGAGCTTTCTGATAATCCTGATCGAGAAATTGAATTTAAAGATAAAAAAGTTAAGATTATAACTATTCAAAAATTATCAGAGATAAAGTATTCAACGCCTATCCAAATATGGATTGATATAAGCTCTGAAAGATGGATACAAGGAGAAATAACTCCTTTGATTAATGCGGCATTATTTTCTAAACGCAGAGATCTAAAAAAAATATGGTCATTTCACGAAGAAGATCAATTAACCAAAGAAAGTTTAGCTAAATCTATGAGGATAAGCTTATCATTATGCCAAAAATATGCTTATTTTTTATCGTGTGATTATGGAATAATGGGTGAGAATAAGGATTTTGGAATGATCAAAAATTTCCTTAGTAACTTATGATTAGTTTTATATAATGAAACCAATAAAAAATGAAGTTGATTATGAAATATCTCTGGAAAGAGCGTTTAAACTTATACAAATGGATTTAAAAGACAATTCAAATGAATTAGATGAATTAGAAACTATTTCTATACTTATTGAAGATTATGAAAAAAAGAATTATATAATGGAAGCTCCAGATCCAGTAGAAGCCATAAAGTTTAGAATGGAACAAATGAATTTAAGCAAGAAAGATTTATCTGAGATTTTGGGATACAAAAGTAGGGTTCCTGAAATTTTAAATAGAAAAAGAAAATTATCATTAGAAATGATAAGTAAATTGAATGAAAAATTAGGTATATCATTAGATATACTTATAAAAGCCTATTAATTAATTAAATATTTAAAAAGGTATATCTATAACTGCTCTTTCTTTTTCTTTTTGCATTTCTTTTTGTTTTTGGTCTTTCAATTTTTTATCAATTAACAAATTCCATTCTTTTATTTTTTTTTGAGCATTATTATATTGTGAAGTTTTAGGACGTATTTCTTTCATTTTTTGAATTGCTTTTTCAAGATCATTATCATTAGCATATTTGTAAGCTTGGTTAAATTTTATAATTTCCCGTTTATTAATTATTTGAGTTTTTAGCTCTGATAACTTAACTTTTGATAAAGAAAAATAAGGTGATTTGGGAGAAATGTTTCGTAGTTCTTCAATAGCTGTATACAGATCATTTTTATTAATATATGAAATAGCTTTTTCATATTCTGATTTAAATAATTTATTAACCGACATTAATTTCCATTCACTAATTTTAGCTCTGGATTCTTTGTAATTATAAGAATTAGAAGTAATTTTTTGCATCTCTAAAATAGCTGATGTTATGTCGTTACTTTTAGCCATATTATATGCCCTCTCATATATTTGAGAGTTTTCTCCATCTTCTATTTTTTGTGTCCATTCATCTATATTAATTAGTGCCGAAGAATAAAAATTAGATGTTTTAGAAATTTTTTTCATTTCATAAAGAGCTTTGTTTAAATCTTGAGTTGATAGATTATAAGCCCGATTATACTGCATTTCATCTTTTTCATTTTTTATAATCGGTTTTAATTCTTCTATTTTTTCTAATGATTTTTCATAAAAAGGAGATTCTTTAGGTATCTCCTCCATCTTATCTATGGAATCTGTAATTCGTCCATTTTTTGATAGTTCGTATGCTTGATCATATTGTTGTTTATAATAACTGTTAGTTTTTGCTTGATCTTCTTGCTGACGTTTTAAATTTTTATACGAGTTAACTTCTCTTTCTTTTGCCTGATTAATATCGTCATCATTACTATATTTGTTTATTCGACTTACACAGGAACTAGAAAACACTAATAATACAATAAGAATTTTATATTTCATTTTAAGAACCGATTTGGAATTTTTAGGTTATTATATCATTTTTTTATGAATCATAAATAATAAAATTAACTGATTTATTTATAGTTTTGACAAAACAGAGTATCATAATATAATTATCAAATCTGAACGTAATTTTTAAACCAAAAAAAAGATAGACAAAATGAGTATAATCGGAAGCTGTAATTATTGTTTAATCGAAGTTGATAACAATGAAAAATATATAAATTGCCCTGATTGTAATAGATTATATCATCAGGATTGTTGGAAAAAAAACTCCTGTAAATGTACAGAGTACGGATGTAAAGGTACAAAAGAAATAATTGAAGGAGTTGTAGAAGAAAATAGATCTACAGGTAATACAAATGCTTTGGATGAGAATAAAAATATTCCAGATGTTCGATTAAACATTCCTAATAAATCAAATCAGACAAAAATAATAATACTTTTGTCAGTATCAGTTGTTTTTTTAATTATTTTACTTGCTTATAATTCATTGAACAAAAATATACAACAGGCAAATAATATTATTCCATCACCATCACAAAGTACAAAAGCAAATGAAACTTTGATAAATCTTGAAAGCTCTACTATACCAATATCAGATCCTAAAGCCTACTCAACACATAAAAAAGTAAAAAACCAAAGAAGTATTTATGAAAGAGAATCTACACCAAGCACAGAACCTATAAAAGATTCAACATCTGAGCCTATAACAAAAGAGCAAGAATCTACACCAACCATAGAGCCTACAACAATCTCAACACCTGAACCAACTCCAAGCCCAGATATAGAGGTAGAAAATAAGCAAATCAAGGAATTAATTATAAGAGCGAGGAACATAAAAAATAGAGGATTTCTTAAAAGGGATGATTCAAGTTTTGATTCAGTTTTTACAGATAAAGCACTTAAAGATTATAGTGGTGGAATTAAGTGGTGTATTAGCAATAATGCTTATAGAGATACCGTAACTAAAAATATAAGCATTAGAAGTATTTCAAGAGAAAAAGGGATATATACAGTTACTGCTGATGTAAATGAAAAATCTGACTACTATGAGAATGAAAAATATAATAAAAAACATTCTTATGATAAAGAATATAGAGTTAAATATTATGTTGTAAAAGTGAATAATGACGAATTTAAAATTTCAAAGGCTGATTTAGTAAATTAATGACGATCAAGCTTAGATATATATTAATTCCATCATTTATTTTTTCTATTTTAGTAAGTTATTACTACATTAGTCAAAATAAAGATTATGAAGAATTAGAATTTGTAAAAATAAATAATCCGCATAAGAAAGTAATAAAAAAAGAAGAAGTTCATCAAGATGATAACATTTTTAATAAAATATCTAACGGTGTTTATAAGAATCAAAAAAAATATTTATTACCATATCATCCAGTTAAACTTAAAAAAATAGCTAATAAATTATTTTATTTGGTAGATGGAAAACTATATTCTTTAAACCTAAGAGATGAAAAAAGTTCTTTTTTAGATTTTGAACAAAATAACGAGTTTGTTGATTTTGAATATGATGGAGTAAGTGAATTATTTTTATTAGATAAATCAAACAAAATATACACCTATGATATAAATAAAAATATTTTTGAGATTTACTTCATGCCTTATTCTTTTCCACAAGAACCAGATCCGCAAATAATAAAAATTCTTTTTATAAAAAAAGAACTTTATGCTCTGGACTCTTCAAGAAACGAGATTTGGAAAGTATCTAAAAATCTATTATCTCCATATTTTAAGAAAGAACCTTTAGTTTGGAGATTAAAACAAAAAGATAGAGATATAACTAACTCAAATAGTTTTTATTTTGAAAAAGGTCTGTTTTATATACTTAAAAGAAATAATACGATAGATATATATGATAATGATTATTTGCAAAAGAAAATCAATCTAAATTTTAATAATAGATTTGGCTATTTGGGTATTTATTCAAGGGTTGAAGATAACATAATCTATTTAATAGGTGGCTATAATGGCACAATTATATCTATAGAAAAATCTACTGGTAAAAGACTTGAATCATTTTATATAAAAGAAAATTCAGAAAATTTACCTGTATATGATTTTTTTATAGAAGACAAAAATTTTTATATCTTAGCAGGAAATTATTTAATCATTAAAGATTCTATCAAACAATACCAAGTAGAAAGTTCAATTAATCAGAACATTTTAAAAGATTCTTTTATCAATAAAGGTATTTATAACTATCAAATCCCGATCAAAATAAGCAATGTAAAACTCCCAACAAATGCAGGAATGTATCCTGGAGCTAGAAGAATATATAGATATGGGACTCATGAGGGAATTGATTTTTTTACTGAAGCAGAAAACCACATATACATAAGTAAACAAACTGAAGCTATTGCTTGCGAAGATGGTTACATTGTTAGAGCTGATTCTAATTATAAGGAATTACTTCCCAATGAAAGAAAAATTATATTAGATAGATGCTATAAAAATAAAACAACTTCTAATGAAGATGCAGATAAATTAAAAGGAAGACAAGTTGTCATTAAACATAAAAATGGCGTTTATTCTTCATATTGTCATTTAGACAAATTGTACAAATCAATTAAAGTTGGAGATTATATAAAAAAAAGCCAAACTATTGGATTTATAGGTAATTCAGGGACAAGTGATGGAGTTAAGAACAACAACAATAATATACATCTTCATTTTGAAATCCATATAGACGATAATTCTAAATATTTTAGTTATTATTTGGGAAAAAGCATAAGTATTGAAGAAACAATGCAGTTATATAATAATTTATTTTTAAAAGATTGATATATAAATAAAAATATTGTTTGAATAAATAAAAAATAATGCTAGAATAGTTTTGTTAAAAATAAATATTAATATAGTACTAAAAAGCCACTTTACTTTTATATCTAATTTTGCATAAAAATTGAAAGACAGTACATGAAACTAAGTTTAATAAAATATACTATGTTACTGGCAATACCTTTAACATTATTATCATGTCAAAAACATCCTCCATGTCCTGAACAATCCAAAGATATTGACTATCCTAAAGCTGAACTATCATCTGAATTATTAGTAGATACGTATGTTAATTCATCAAAATATTTAAAAGGATTCGTTGATAG
>JACMQJ010000423.1 GCA_014377055.1 Candidatus Sericytochromatia bacterium | reverse complement strand
CAGGATGTAATAGAGTTAGTACTGTTATTGCTGGTTGGGATGTACCACATTTTCATTATCATCTGATACCAACAAATAGCTTTAGTGACTTAGATTTTAAAAAAGCAAAATCTATTGGTCGTGAAGAAATGGAAAAAATACAAGATAATATCATTAAAATATTAAGTGAATAAAAAATATGACAACTATTATTGCTGGAATACTTGCCTTATTTATGGTTATTGGTGGAATAATACCAAACTATACAAATAAAAAGTTTGAAAACACATTAAAAGTAGCTCTCAATAACCCTGAAAAAGTTGAGATAAAAACTTATTCTACACCTAGCTATAAAGTACTTGGTGGTTATTATGATCGAGTTGAAATTAATATAAAAAGACCAAAAATTGGAATTGTTGAATTTGAAACAATCAAGATTGTTTCCTCACCAGTTCATCTTGATTATACAAAAAGTGACGATTTCGGATTTATCAAAGACGGTAACTTTGATACATTGCTAGTTATATCTCCTGAAACATTAGCAAAATCTATCGATCTAAATGCTATCACCTTAAAAATAAATAATTTACTTTCTAATTTTAAATTACCAATACCGATGCTTTCTGGTAATGTTGCTGTTGATAATGTATTTGTAACTTTTGAAAAAGATAAGCCGACAATTAAAGGTAACTTTATCGCTTTAGGTGGGTTAGTATCAGCACCTTTTTCTATATCAGGAGAGTTAAGAGTCAATAATGATAATAAAATAGAATTATATAGACCACAAATTATTGTCATGGACGAACCCTTAGTAATGGACGAAATACAAGATATGACCAAATACATTAATCCTATTTTTGATATTAATACTCTTAATAGTAATAATCTAAAAATAAAGCTAAAAAGATTATATTTTAGAGATAATAAATTAAAAATGATTGGTAGTATTAATATTAAAAACTAATACTAAACATAAAAAAAATAATTTTTTGGGTTTGCATTGAATTATTTTTAAGCTTAAAATATAAAAGGACAAAATTTTAAAGGAATGATTTATGAGTGATTTTTTAACAGTTACAGAAGATGTAAAAAAAACACTACCTGACGCTCAGGTAGATATTTATGATTTAGGTGGTGGTAATCATCTGAGAATAGAAGTTGTATCAGAAGCTTTTTCTGGAAAGAGTTTGATTCAACAGCACAAAATGATCCACGAAATTTTGGATCATCAAATGGAAAATAGAGGTGGATTTATTCATGCACTATCAATAAAAACTTCTATTCCTAGCAAATAATTTAAACTCAATAAAATGATTAAAATGAGTGTTAGTTTGATTAATCAAACTAACACTCATTTATATAAAAATAATTTAAATATTAAGGTGATAACCTAGAAAGATTCCAGCTATTGGAGTCTTTTTCAAATAATAAACGATCATGTAATCGGCTAGTTCTACCTTGCCAAAACTCTATTTTTTCAGGAATAACTATAAATCCACCCCAATTTTCTGGTTTTGGAATTATTTTGTCTTGATATTTTTTATCAAGTTTATTATAGTTATCTTCTAATTCTTCTCTGCTATTTATAACTGAGCTCTGATGTGAAGATATAGCACCAAGTTGACTACCACGTGGTCTACTATGAAAATACTCTGTAGATTTTTCTATAGATAATTTTTCAACAGTACCTTCGATTCTCACTTGTCTTTGTAATTCACCCCATAAAAATGTAATAGCTGCATGAGGGTTTTCTATAATTTGATGACCTTTTTTACTATCATAATTAGTATAAAAAATAAATCCTTGCTCACTAAATCCTTTTAATAAGACTATTCTTAGGGATGGTTTACCATCTTTAGTCGAAGTTGCTAGAGCCATAGCATTAGGCTCATCTAAGTTGGAGTTTAAGGCTTCATTAAACCACTTATCAAATTGTTGAATTGGATCTTGATTAATATTATCTTCATTCAATTCAGCAAATAAATAATCTTTTCTTAAATTCTCTATTTCTATATTATCCATTATTTATATACCTTATCTAATCTTGGAGGTTACAAAAAAACCTCATATAGAGGGTTATATCATATTTTTATTTTAGTTATAAAATAATTTGTCTAGATTTTAGAAAATCTTTAGTGTACGTTAAAATTTTATAGTATAATTTTTTCAATATTTAATAAGTTAGGTAGTAATTTATGAAAGATTCTCTAGTTCTAAAAATTGTTGCAAAAGAAAAAAATATTCTGACAAAAAATCAGCAATTATTTAACAAATTAACAAAGAGTATTGTTAAATTAGAAGCTAAGATAGTTGATGAAAATGATAAGTTGCTTAGATTATTAGAGCTATATGCCAATAAAGTAAGACCTCTACTGTCTGATAATGCTAATTTAAAGTTGAAGCTTGCTATAAGTCTTGCAGATACAAATGATCGAATTAAATATACAAAAAAACAAAAAGAAAATATAAAAGATATTATTATTGATTTATGTAATGATGCTTTTTCAGACATAGAGCCTAATGAAGAACAAGAGGCTTTCTATGACAAGTGGTCGCAAATATCTTATCAAGATGAGCTAAAATCTCAAACTGAAAGGGAAAAAGAACTTTTAGCACATACTATAAATTCTACATTTGGTATTGATCTAAATATGGATGAATTTGATGATAGTGCCGAAGGTATGGCAAAATTACAATCTAAGTTGAGAGAAGAATTTGAAAAATCTCAAGAAAAAGATTCTAAATCAAAAATAAAAAAGAAAACAAAAAAACAAATTCAAAATGAGCAAGATTTAGAAGAAAAAGAAGAGCTCAAAAATAAAAGTGTCCGTAGTATATATATTTCATTGGTAAAAGTATTACATCCTGATTCAGAAACAGATATTAAGCTAAAGTATGAAAAAGAAGAGATTATGAAAAAAGTTACATTAGCTTATGAAAAAAAAGATTTACCAACATTATTAAAACTAGAAATGGAATGGGTATTTAAAGAAACTGAACAACTTGATAAAATTACAGATGATAAGTTAAAAATATACATTTCTGTTCTAAATGAACGTATTAACGAGCTGAATAAAGAATTATTTATGACTTTGTCACATCCAAAGTTTTCTGAAATATCTGATTTTAGTCATGTACCTGAAGTGGTAGGTGATAAAGGCATTAAATCTCAGATAAAACAACAAAGAAGAGAAAATAAAGAATTAAATAATAGTATAAAATTAATTGAAACATCTACCGATAAGAAAAACATTATGGATTTTATTGATGATTATGTTGATAATTTATCTGGATTTGATATGTCTGATTTCTTAGATTATTTTTAGGTCAAACTAAAGATACTCTCATTTTAGGATTATAAATGCCTTAACCTTCATTATTTTTTCAATTAATGTACTAATAAACCTGAAATCATAAAATATATTCCTGAAATACCAAACAAACCACTCATAGCAAAAAAAGCTTTTTTTCTTGTTAGAACAGAGATTGCAGCTATGGCAATAGCTATTTGAAATAAAGTAACAGCTTTTTCCATTGTTTCATGTTTATGTAAAAAAGTAGTAGATTCTAAGGTTTCTTCATCTGCAGTTTTTTTAATTTCTTCTTGTTCTGTTTTGTATGATTCTAATTTTGCTTCATCTTTTTTATTTATTTCTTTACCAAAAGAAACTAATAATTCTAATTTGGAGCTTAAAACAGTAGATTTAACGCCTTTTGACTGGTAATAAGCCCAATTATTTGATGCTTGAATTTGTTTAAGTATTGCTTCATTAGAATACTGACCTGCTAACATACCGCTAATAGCAGCTAGTACAGCTATCAAGGCGGTTGTTAGAGCTACTTGTGAAATCCATGTTTCACCTGACGAATGAGCATGATGATTAATTAGTTCTTTTGTTTGCTCATTGGGATCTTCCATCATTATCTTCTCTCTTTTATCTCAATATATTTAGTCAAAAAGTAATTAAGAAACTATTTTTTCAATAGTTTTAACTTCTTCAACCCATTTTTTTACTTTTTTTTCCTCTGGGAATACCATTATTTGTCTACCATGAAGTATCGATTTATTTTTGGTAATAGCAGTCATTACATCTAAAGCGCTTTTTCTTTCAAATATTTTCATAGTATTAATGCCAATATTTTCTAGTAAATAAGCTTCATTTGGTTCAACACCATCTATTCTTAAAAGATCAGCCTGATTGATCAATCTATTAAGTAACATTTCACTGACACCTGTTTTTAGAGCTAATACTTTTCTTTTACCAGGACTATAGCCTTTTGCTAAAAGTTGCATATTATTGACTATACCTAATTTTTTTAATTTGGATACATGATCAGGAAAAGCTGCTTTTATACTTGATAATGAGTATTCAGTTACTTTAGTAATAGCTGAACCAAAAAGCATTACACCACAATTTGGGCAAAAATAGTCTTGATTTTGATTGAGAGTTCCACAGCTTAAGCATACATCCATAACTCCTTCTTTCTTTTCAACTTCAGCAGGTACACCACTGGTAGAGCTAGATAATAAGGTTATATCTAGCTCTCTAAATACTGATTTATCCTCAACTATTTTGGCTGGTTCGTCATCTACCCAAACTTCTTCTGTAACTATAACTTTATTTAAATTTTGGGCTTGCCTTATTTGTTCAGCTTTTTGTTTTCCTCTAATCTCTTCTGTGGTTAAAGTCGGTCTGCTATCACTAACTCTGTAAATTACAGTATTTTTTTCAGGAGTAGGAATTGTATTACTTACTAAGGTCGAACTAGGGTTTTTAGCCTTTTCTCCTTTACTTGCACAGGCTTTACAGATTGCACCATGATGACTTGGGTATGAACGTTCACATTCAGGACATTTAGAAATCATTAAATCTCTCCATCTTTCATAAACAAAAACTAGAATATAACATTATTAAATTTATGGCTTTTTATTTTCAGGAACAGTTGCAGCAGCATTAATTGTTCTTGTTAAAGTGTAGTGAGTTACATTTGAATATAGATCTTTGACATTAATTGTAATATCTGACTGATTAGCTCCTAAACTACTTTTTACTTCAACTCGATAGTTTCCTTCTTCAAAAATGCTATCTGGTATTGGTCTTCCCATTTGTGAAGCTGCGGCTGCAGCTCTTTCATAGCCGATAGCAATTCCTTCTGCTTTTATTTTAAAGATCATATATTGAAAATATGCGAAGCCACCAACCAAAATAAAAACTATTAAAATAACTAAAGAAGCTATTAACTTATTACTTGATTTTTTTCGTTTTACTATTTCATTTTCAGCCATAATAATTTCCTAAAAAACTTATAATCTAATACACAGTATTATATTAATCCAATTTCTGCAAGTAAAAACGCATTTTTAATTTTAAAAACTTTAATAAATACGAATTGTTGACTTTAATAACATTTTAATAGTTGTATTTTGATTAGTTATATATAATTTCATATTAGTGATAATATAACATTCCAATTAAAATTAATTTTAAAAGTGAATATCTGAAATAAGCAAGTTATAGCATTTAAGGATAACGAACTTAGTACTAGAAATACGGAGATAAATATGAGTTTAGATAAAAATAAAACTGACAAAGAACTTGGTCTAATGATTTCTGACTATCTTAAAACCAAAGGTGTTGAAACCCCTAAGATTGAGGGACACAAAACCGATAAGGAAAAAATAGCTGTTATTGATAAGTCTTTTAAAGTTATTTTAGAAACCCTTGGTCTTGATCTATCAGATGATAGTTTAAAAGATACATCAAGAAGGGTATCAAGTATGTTCATTAATGAAGTATTTTGGGGACTTGAAGCAAGTAATTTTCCTAAAATAACTGATATTGACAACAAAATGGGTTATGATTCAATGGTTATTGAAAGAAATATCAATGTTCAAAGTAAATGTGAACATCATTTTGTTGAAATAGATGGTTTGGCTACAGTTGCCTATATACCAAAAAATAAGGTGCTTGGATTAAGTAAATTAAATAGAGTAGTTGAATATTTTTCAAAAAGACCTCAGGTACAAGAAAGACTAACAGAGCAAATATATTATTCACTTGAGTATATTTTAGAAACATCTGATATAGCTGTTTTAATAAATGCTAAACATTTTTGCGTAAAATCAAGAGGCGTTGAGGATACTGGATCTGATACCTTTACAAGTAAACTTGGTGGAAAATTTAAAACTGATTCAATGCTAAGAACTGAGTTTTTTACAATGATCAAATAAATACAAATTATGGATTAAATGATTAACAAAAATTTTTTAATCCTCATTAGTTTCTCATTCTTAGCTAAAATCTTATCTTTCGACACGAATTTCACGAATTAAGACAAATAAAGAAACTAAATAAAAGTAACAATTAAAAAATATTTTAAGGTTTCTTTTCGTCTTTTTTATCTTTAAAAGCTAATGCAGGATCTGTAATCATATCTATTGTTGTAAAATCATTTTTAGGCTTTCTGGCTGCTATAGCTCCATAAATTGACATAGAACCTGCAATACCACCAACAACAACTCCAGCAATAACAACACCAACCGCTAACTGCTTTGCACCTGAGCCCATTGTTGAAATTATAACTTGACCTGTTTTTTTTGTTTCGCCAACAACTGTACCTATATTTTTAGCTGTAGAGATAGCATTAGTCGCTCCTGTAACTACAGCTACAGTTCCCTCTGTTGTTGAAACAGCTGTAATACCATTTTGGATTAATGCTTTACCAACAAACATTGCAACTAAGGTTGCACCCATTTCAGATATACCTTTAGTAATACCTGTTGTGCCAGATTCTTTGACACTTGCCCATGTTGATTTTAGAGGTGATAATGCACCTTCTTTAACAGTATTTACTTCATTATCTATAGAAATTATTTTGGCTGTTTGATTACCAAATTTACCAACATAACCT
>JACMQJ010000422.1 GCA_014377055.1 Candidatus Sericytochromatia bacterium | reverse complement strand
TCACCTTGTACATCCTCAAATTTTTTGCGTAACTCTAAAATTTTTAATTCACCAATTTTATACGAAGTAGCTTGACCAGGCATAACTATGTATCTATCGACTTCAACTGCACAAGCATCTTTATTCTTACCTGTATAATATTGTAAATATTCAATTGATTTATCTCTAGTCCAATTAAAAACATGTAAGCCAGTATCCACAACTAAACGACATGCACGCCATATTTCAAAACTTAACTGACCAAATCTAGCATAAGGATCTGTATAAAAGCCCATTTCAGCACCAAGTTTTTCAGTATACAATGCCCACCCTTCAATATATCCAATAAATCTAGCTGATTTTCTAAAGTCAGGCAAATCACTTAATTCAAGAGCTAAGGATATTTGTAAATGATGACCAGGAACAGCTTCATGTAAGGTTAAGGCTTCCATTTCATATTTTGGTCTAGTTTCTAATTGATAAGTATTTGCATAAAAAATACCAGCTCGAGTCATATCCATATCAGAACCCATATAATATGCTGTTGGGCATGATGGGGCTTGATGATCAGGTATCTTTTCTACACCATAAGTAAGTCTTGGTAATACTTTAAAAAATGCAGGTAGCTCTTTATCAATTCTTTTGGCAAAGTCACGATAATGAATCAAAAGATCTTTTTCATCTTTAAAATAAAAGTCTGGATTAGTTCTTAAATGATCTAAGAATTTACTATAATCAGTAAAACCTAATGTCTTTATTAGAACCATCATTTCAGCAAAAATTCTTTTTACTTCTTTTATTCCTATATCATGAATTTCTTCAGCAGTTAATTTTGTTGTAGTAAAAAAACTAAGCTTTTCATTATAAAAATCTTTACCTTTTGGTAACTCACTCATACCAAGTGAGTCGCGACAATTAGGTATATAGACATCAAGTAAATATTTTTTCAATTTTTCAAAAGAAGTATAGAGCTTATTTTGTATGGCATTTTCTATTTCATTTTTTAATTGGTCATCAATAGGTAATTTTTCTTTATTTAGTGGTTGATAAAAAGTACTTTTTTTATAATCATCAACTAATTGTCTGGATATTTGATTAGGTACATCAGCCATAGCTATTTTGGGAATAGTGAATCCTGTTTTAATACCTTCATCCAATAAGCTGATGGTTTGATCAATATAATTTGGAAAAGCATTAAGTCTTGATAGGTAGTTTTGATAATCACTTTCTTTGACAAAAGGACTCATCAAAACCATTCTGGAAAAACTAGTTTGTACTCCATACATTTGATTTAAAGGCATCAAATATTCTTGAAATTCAAAGGAATTAAGGCTATTTTGTAATTTGAATAAAAATAATTTTAGATTAATTTTATTAGTTTCAGAGAGACTATCTTGATCAAATCCTTTTAATTCTTGCAAAAGATCTTTTTCATAATCATTATATTTTTTTGTACTTTCAAAAGAAATATCACTTAAACGATCATTATATTTATGCTCACCCATGAATGTGGCATATTCAGGACTCATTTCAAAATCATGATTCCACTCTCTCTTAAATAATTCATCCAGTCTTTTATCGTCTGTCGTTTGCATACTTATTCCTTTAAATTTTGTAGTGTAATTAACTTATATATTCTTTCGTGGTGGATTATTTAATATTTTTGGAGGCCCTGAGCTTGGCGTCATAGGTCTTGGACCTGTTGGTAATGGTTTTGGATTGGATGGAGTTGAAAAATTACCTTTTGTCAGATTAGCATCATTTTGTTGAACTGGTAGTGGGGTTGTACTTGAGTTATCGACAGTTTGTTGAGTATTAATTGGCTGTGCTTGATTATTAGCTTGCGGAGTTGTCGGTCTTTGGGTATTAGCTGGAGATGTGGCATTTGGTATTTGGTTAGAAATAGGTTTAGGTGTAGTTGATGATTTTGTAAAACTATTCATAACTTTTGGTGGTTGCACATTTTGATAGAGAGGATTAACGTGCATAGGCTTTTTTACCTCTTCAACATTATCCATTTCAGGTGGTGGAGCATTATAATATAATGGCTTTTTTGGTTCATCTGGTGGAGTTAAAGGGCCTTGATCTTTTAATGGTAATGGAGTTGTGTATGAAAGTTGTAAATCAGGAAACATAACATTCATGTGCATAACAACAACTTCTCTTATTTCTTCTATCTCTTCCCAAGTACAGATATTTTTTCTAAGTAATATCTCTAAAAAAGCTAATGTATCAACTTTACATTCAATAAGATTTTTAGGAATATTGAAATTACCTATTTTTTTTGGTGTAACATTATCAAAATCTGCCATTACTTACTCTTATTCTCCTTTAAATTAATATACTATTTTAATGCGAGTTTTATGGTTTAAAAATATCTCCAAAATTGCTTAACCTTAAATCATAATCAATAATGGTTTATTAAATATGTTAACAGAAATTTTTGTTGAAGTGAATTATTTTTGTAAATTTTTTAAAAAATATATTTTTATTTTATGACTTATGTATTTAGTAGTTAAGTCAAGTAATTAAAATGATGTAATATTTACCAATTATTTCGTAGGGGGCGGGGTTTACCTCTGCCCAAAATAAACGGTAAATATAACAAAACACATGAAGAACTGTAATTATCACCCTAATTTTTACATATAAGTCAATAATTATATTTTACTGATAATTAAAAGGGCGGAGGTAAACCCCGCCCCTACGATATTTGATTAAGGTTTTTCGCCAACTTGTTGTAAAAATGAAACAACTAATCCTGCACAAGTTTTTGTTGCCAAAGGAACTACCAAAGCACGAACTTTATTCCAGTTTCCATTGGTTGCATCTTCTTTATGATTGGCTATTTTGAATAAACCATGTGAGATTTTAGCATTACTATTTATAATATCGCCTGGAAGTCTACTGTTATAATAAATACCCCATTTGTTATTACCTTCTGGATAAGGTCCTTTTCCATTCCATAATCCTCCGTCATAATTACGTGATGGAAAATATTGTGTAAAATTATCTGATACCGCCTTTTCAAAAGGATGATGTGTTAGCTGATCAATCCGAGCTAAACTAAATGTATGATGCGGTACAGTCACATCCTGGATAAAATGGGCTGTTCTTGCAAGCCATGCCCAAGCATCTTTTTGTTCTGGAGCATCTGCAGGAAGACCTTTATGCCAAGCTTTTAATGCTAACGCATAATATTCATCAGCTTTTTGACGTGCATTATGAAGACCAAACCAACCTTTTCCATCTTTTATTAAACCATGTTCTAAAGCAGGAAAAGGTCCATGATAAGTTGTACTATTATGATCTGGCCAATCAAGATTTTCGCCTAAAAGGTCACGCCAATAAACCACATATTTAGTTGCATTGATATAACCATCGTGTGCAAGAACTTCTTCAACTCCTGAACCTGTTTTATCAAGGCTTGTAAAAAATTTAAAATGATCAACGTATTCAGGCCCTATTTCTGAATCTTTTATCTCTATGTTATCAGCACTGCGTGCAACATCAGGAGCATCAATAATTTTTAAAATTGAAGGACTTAATTGTTCATGGTATGGGATAGATTTGTATTGAAGAGAACTTATTGTTTCTGTATTTGTTTGTTGAGATGCTGTATCAGACATTTGATTATTACAGCTGCTGAGCAATGTACAAATGACTAATGAGGGAAATAATACTTTAAATTTTATCATATTCAAACTCCAATATTTAAATTAATTTTTATTGTTCAACAGTTAATTTAGTTGATTTTGATGTATCAAGCCAAGCCTTTACTTGGTTTTTACTTGGCATTTGTTTAACAAATGGAGTACCAAATGTATTGGCAATTCCTAATCTTTCATATAGATTATCAATATTTCTTTGTGAAAGTTCTTTAACACTATCAACACCAATAGATGTTAAAAATTTAGCATTTCTTGGACCAATACCTTTGAGGCTCATAAGATCAACATTGTTTGCCCAAGTTAGTAATAACTTAGGGCTAATGCCTGTTTTTTCGGCAAATTTATTTCTATCAGATCTTTTGGCAACAAATGGAATTAAATCAACAGCATATTTAATCTTTTGGTCATTTAGTTTTTTGGTATAAACATCACCAATACCAATTATGTCAGTTATTTTATATTTGGCTGAACTTGCTGATATATCAGAATTTTCGTCTACAGTATTTAAAGCTAAATTGTCAGGATTGTTCACTAAATTATTATTTGTACCGCAACCTGTCAAAATAACAGATAACAAGAAGCTACCAAGTAGTACTTTTTTTAATGAATTTAGCATGTTTTTTATTCCCCTAACAAAATATTCAGTTCATTTATAAATTATATTATATATATAGTTAACTTAAGTTTATTTCTTGTTTAAAAAATAGTTAAAATATAATATTTTATAAATTGATTTCATTCTGTTGTATTAATTCTTTTGCTAACCTGAGGTATGATTCAGCTCCAAAAGATTTTATATCATACAGTGCTACAGGTGATTTTGAGTTATTAGCTTCTGCAATCATCATATTTATTGGTATGGTAGTTTTGAATAACAAATCGCCAAATTTTTCCTTTATTTTAATAAATGTTTGGCTTGCGGTTGAGGACTTGTTATTATACATGGTAATTAGGACACCTTGAAGCTCTAGCCAATTATTTAACTCAGATTTTATTTCAGCAACTTGATTAATTAACTCAGATATATTTTCTAATTCTTCTGACTCACATTTTAGTGCAATAATAACAGAATCAGTTGCTATCATTGATGCTTTAAATATTTGGCTGTGAGAATCAGGTGTATCAAGAAAAATATAATCAAATTTTTGTTCAAGTAAATCTATACAGTCTCTTAGAGCATAAAGATTATTTTCAAAAATACTAGATAATCCTACACTATGTTCATTTTTTGAATAAGGGATTATAGCTAAGTCTTTGATATGAGTGTTAATGATGGCTGAATCGAGAGGCATTTGTTCCAAGATAATTTCTTCAAGTCCAAAAACATTTTGCTCTGCTGAGATACCCATAAAATCAGTAAGTGTTGACTTTTGATCCATGTCAATAATCAACACTTTTTTACCTAGTAAACCAAGCCATGTTGATATATTAATAATGGTTGTAGTTCTGCCGATACTGGAATATTGACTAACTAGTGTGATAACTTTGGGCATATTTTAATTACATTACGTTTTTTTTGCTGATTTTTTCCATAAAATTATCGGCTGAGATCACAAATCTTTCATGAGTTCCTTCGCCTATTTTACCTTTTTCATCATAAGCAATAACTTGATAATAAATTCTTTGACCTTCGGCTTTAACAACTCTTGCCTCAGCTTGTACATGATGCCCAACAGGTGTTGACGCTAAATATTTAACATTAATTAATGTCGGTATTGTGGTTCTACCTGGTGGAAGTTTATCTTGTAGTGTATTACAGGCAGCTCTTTCCATTAAATTAAGCATCGAACTAAATGAATAAATAGGTAAAACACCTGTATTAGAATGTATAGAGGTTTCAGATTCCTCTACTTTACTGTCAGCATGTCCAACCATACCAATCAGATTTTCAAATATCATAAATAATTAAGTCCTTTTTAAGAAACTCATCTCTAACCTTTTTCTCTAAATAAAGAGATGGGAATAAAGAGAAGTGTTAATTTTCAAACGTTATATAGATCTATTTTACTATAGTTTATGATTTAGGTATGCAAAAAAATTTAAAAATTTTTTAGAGATAAAAATTAATAGATAAAAATATATAACTTTGTTTGATAGATATATCATGTTAATATGCTCAGTATAAAAATATACTTAGTTAAGGTAAAAAAATGTTTAAACTAAAACTAATGCCTGAAGACAAAAAATTCTTTGTTTTATTCAATGAGTTATCCCAAGTATTAGTAAATATTGTTCAAGCTTTCCATGATTTTTTAAGCAATTATAGTAATAGACAAGAACACATCAATAAAATACATGAATTAGAGCAAAAAGGCAATAAAATAGCTTCCGAGCTATTAAAAGAATTATTCTCAAATTTTGTTACACCACTTGATAGAGAAGACATATACAGTCTAACAAAACTACTCAATAGCATTATTGATCATGTTAATGGAGTTGCCAGACGATTTGATATATACAATGTTGATGAAATGCTTGAGCCAGCAGTTAGAATGAGCGATATACTGCTAAGCTGTGTTGAAGAACTAAAATTTTTAATCAACAGGCTAAACGATATGGGAGCTTTAGAAAAAATAACTCCTACTATCGACAAACTAGATAGATTAGAAGAAAAGGGTGATGATATTTATCGCAGTGCAATGAAAGATTTATTTCAAAATGAAACAAGACCTCTTGAAGTTATTAAGTGGAAAGATATTTATGAAAGAATAGAAAATAATATTGATAAATGTAGTGATGTTGGTAATATAATTTTAGGAATAATATTAAAATATGCATGAGTTATTTGTTTTACTAGTCTTAGTAATCATTGCATCTCTAATTTTTGATTACATTAATGGTTTTCATGATACAGCAAACTCTATTGCAACAGTCGTTTCAACTAGAGTTCTACGACCGTCACAAGCTGTTATGATGGCCGCAGTGTTAAATCTAGTAGGTGCTTTTTTGGGCGTAGAAGTAGCAAAAACTATTGGTAAGGGTATTGTTGATACAGGATCAATTACACAATTAACTGTTTTAAGTGCTTTAATCGGCGGAATAATTTGGAATCTTATCACGTGGTATTATGGTATACCTTCAAGCTCATCTCATGCAATCATAGGAGGTCTTTGTGGTTCGTCTGCCGCTTATGGAGGCTTATCTGTAATAAAAATGAATGGATTAGTCCAAAAAGTATTTTTACCGATGATAATATCACCAATTCTTGGTATTACCATCGGTTTTTTCTTTATGCTATCTCTGTATTGGTTGCTGGCAAAACAAAAGCCTGGAGTTGTAAATCGAAGATTTTCAAAATTACAACTATTATCAGCAGGTCTTATGTCACTTAGTCATGGCTCTAATGATGCTCAAAAGACAATGGGAATCATTACAATGGCATTGATTAGTTATACTGTTTTTTCTGTTTCAAACTCAGATGCTTCAAAGCTACATGATAGTAGATATGCTTCAATAGCTCCTATCACTCATATTAGTAAAGAAAAAAGAACAGAAATTATTTCTAAATTTATTAATGAAGGAGGAGTAATAAAAAACGATCATAGCATTTATCAAGCATTCAAAAAAATAGATGAAAAAGGAAGTATAGAAGATAATAACTTAGTCAGAATAGAAGAGTTAGATCCTGTAACTGTAAGAGATATACAACTATCTTTGGCAAATAAAGAGCTAAAAGCTGATACTAGAAGAGAAATAAAATTTCAAGTTCCAGCGTGGGTCATTTTTGCTTGTGCCATAGCGATGGCAATGGGTACACTTGCAGGAGGTTGGAAAATAATTCATACTCTTGGTAGTAAAATGATTAAGCTACAACCTATTCATGGATTTGCGGCAGAAACATCAGCCGCTATTATGATCTTATCAGCCTCTCACTTCGGTATGCCTGTTAGTACAACTCATATTATCTCTACTTCAATTATGGGGGTGGGAGCATCAAAGAGGTTTTCTGCTGTAAAATGGGGCATCGTAAAGAATATAGTTGTAGCATGGATTTTAACTTTTCCTGTTTCATTTGGTATTGGTTGGATAAGCTATCATATATTAAATTTATTTTTCTAATAACACATTTTTGGATAATCCATTTATATTATCCAAAAATAAAAATTATTTATAATAAAAACTCTTTCGGATATGAAAAACCAAAATACCAAGATCTTATATTAATTAATATTTATTCTATTTATTTGCGTAATTCGTAAAATTCGAGTCAAAAAATATTAGCTTATTATTATTGTTTCCTCAATATCACTTGCCATGATACCAAATTTTGGTTTAGGAACTTCAATTTTTTCACCGAATAAAAGCTTAATTGCTAGATAAGGGAAATTAATTCCTGAAAGACAACTTGTATTTAAGCCTCCAGACATACGAGGGTTAATTTCTAATAGTTTTGGTACATTATCTTTGTATCTTACTTGTATATTATAAATAAAATCTAGTTTATAGCTTTCATTAAATTGTTCTGCTATAGTAATTAACTCTTGATTATCCTCTAAATATCTTAATCTATCGCCCATTTTTTTTCGTGGAATAGCTGCATATAATTTTCCCTGATAAGATAGGCAATCTATACTATATTCAAAGCCATTCAGATATTCACAAACCATTATTTCAGCAAAACTTTTTTCAGATCCTAATACCTTACAAGCATAATCAAAACTTATTCTCACGCTGGGTGTTCCCATTAAATGCTCCAATGAATCAGAATTATTGTCAATAATCCTAAAACCAAAACCACCTTGAGAATTAAGTGGCTTTAGGCATACATCGCTACCATTATTTATAATTTTTTGATACGCGTTAATAAATTGTTCTACTGTATTGACAATATAATATTCTGGAATAGCAATAATTTTATTCTTTTTAAATTGCTCATAAGTTTTGGATTTATCATTAATTATTGACATTTTTTCAACATCATCACTCAATAATATTTTAATGCCTAAATTATTAAACTGTTGATAATTTTCAGAAATTAATGCAAGCCTTTTGTATCCTGGTACAAAAATATCTATTTTATGCTTTTTACAAAAAGCCAAGCAAAAGTCTATATAATCTATTCCTTCAACATCTGGCTCAACTTGATTATAATCTCCTAATGTTAAAGTCACAGAGTTGGGATTACCATGAGTGCAAAAAATTTCAAATTTTCTCTGATCAGGATTATTTTTAATTAATTTTATAAAGTGATATGTTGTACTAAAGCTATGATTAAACCAAATTTTCATCGTTTTCCTATTGTTTTTATCCCAAAATTATTATTAAGGCTTTACCTTATCATCAGTCATATTACTAAGTTTGTCTGTACTTAGAGAAAATACTTTTGCTCCATCTTTTAATAACTCTCCATGATCATCTGTGCCATATATTCTATAACTAAGATATGAATTATCATTTTTGCTCTTGATAGAGTCTCCAGCAGGCTCATATAATATTAACCCTTCTAAATGTTCTTTACTAGGCATATTTTTATAGGTTGTATAGTCCAAACAGATTGAACTTAAATTATATTTTTGATTATAAGGATTTACTATTGATTTCCAATATTTTTTTTCAGACGCATTTTTAAATAAAGTATCTAAATCTTTTGGATAATGTCCCTCATAATTATTGGCAAATGTTTCGACAACCGCTTGAAAAGTATTCATATTATTTTGTACATTAAGCATTTTTTCTGATTTACTAAGAACAGGTTGAAGAATCTGTGAATAATTACGATCAAATTTGATGGCATTTTTAAACTCGTCAATAGCTTCTTTTGCTTTTCCTTGATTATAATAAACATTACCAAGTTTATAATGAACTAAAGCATTATTATAATCAGATTCCAAAAACTCCTTATACTCTATTGCAGCTTCATCATATTTATCTTCTTTATAATAAAGATTGGCTAAGTTATAATGTGCTTTTGAGCTATTAAAGTTAGACTTAAGTACTTCCTTAAAATTATTAATTGCTTCTTTTATTCTTCCCTGATTACTATAAGCAATACCAAGATTATAATGTGCTTCGCTATTATTGATATTTATTTTTAGAGCTTTTTCATATTGATAAATTGCCATATCAGTTTTACCAATGTCTGAATTTATCATACCTAATTTATTATAAGCATCAGAGTAATTGGGATTTAACTTAATTACTTTTTGATATTGCTGAGTTGCTTCTTTTAGCTTGCCTTGCTTATAATATGCTTTACCCAAATCAAAACAAATTTCGGCTTTATCTGGATTTAATTTCAATGAAGTTTCAAATTGATTAGTGGCTTCACTAAGTTTACCTTGTTCAAAATAAGCTTGTCCGAGTCGATAATGACTATCATAATCATCGGGAGCAATTTTGACAGATTTTTCTAATTCGCTAATAGCAGCTTGCATTTTATTTTGTTTATAATAAGCATAACCAAGCCTAGCAAGAGCTTTTGCACTTTTTGGATTAATTTTTAGAGCAGACAAAAGCTCTTCAATTGCCATATCTACTTTTTCTTGTTTTAAATAATATTCACTAGAGCGAATATATCTCATTTCCATTACAGGTCTATATAAGACTAGCATAATTATTACTACAACTGACAAAATAGCAATACCTGCAACTATTAAATCAAGTACGTTTCTTCTCTTTTTTACTTCATTTTTTATCATAAAATTATATTAGACCTCTTGCATAACTAATGATTATTTATTGCGAAGCTTGAGATCCTTCATTACACTCCGTTTCATTCAGGATGACAATGTCACTCTGAGGTACGAAGAGTCTTCTTACTTACATTAAATATAGCATAAAGTTATGATATGCAAGAAGTCTATTATATTTTTGCATTATTTTTTAGCAAGAACAAAAAAAATGGTACTCCTAATAATGAAGTAAAAATACCAACAGGTATTTCTTGAGGGATCATTATTATCCTAGATACTGTATCTGCTCCAACAAGTATAATAGCACCAAGTAGCAAAACAACAGGGTAAAGAAATCTAAAATCTGAGCTTTTTATTAATAATCGCGCAATATGAGGAACAACTAAACCAATAAATCCAATAACTCCACTAACCGAAACTACTGCTGAGGCAAGTAATGAGGAGATAACAATTAAGATTAATTTTAATCTTTCTGTATTTAGACCAAGATTTAAGGCAGATTCTTCTCCTAACTGCATGATATTTAGTTTTTGCAAATAAAAAATAGAAATTATATTAACTAAAATCATATAAGGTAAGATTATTTTGACACTTTCCCAGCCTTTACCTGATAAGCTACCCATAATCCAAAATATTACAGCATTAGCATCTTGACCTTTTAAAACCAATAGTAAAGATAAAATAGATGAAGTAAGTGAACTGATAGCGATTCCACCTAACAATAACCTTTCGATATACATTCTTTTATTGATCAAGCTCAGTTTATAAGAAATTAGCATTGATATAATAGCTGTCAAAAAAGCGATTATTGGAGTTGAGCTGATACCTAAAAAAGTAAAATCTAAAGCAAAAATAATTGCAATACCTGCACCTAGAGATGCTCCACCTGATATTCCTATTATAAATGGATCAACTAATGGATTTCTAAATATTGCTTGTAAAATCATTCCAGTTAAAGCAAGTGACATACCAGCGATAACACCAAGTACAACTCTTGCAAGCCTTAACTCATAGATAATAAAATATGTTTCTTGATTTAATGATGAAGGATTGAATAAAAAGTTTTTTAGCTCATTGAAGCTGATATTAGTTGAACCAGTAGAGATAGACCAAACAAAAACAATTGTTAGTATTGATGTTAATAATAGTAATTTTAAAAAATAGTTTTCTGGTAATAAAGGCTTAATTTCTGGAATAATTTTGTTTACACGCACGATTTATATCCCAGCAAAAAAAAATTATGTTTAGGCTTCAATATATGGCAAATGGACATTTTTAAGCCAAAAATTTTCAATACTTCTGGCTAATTTATTATAATCTTCAATATCAACAGGCTTTATGATATAAGCGTTTGCATATAAATCATAAGCATTTTTGAGGTCTTGATCATCTTTTGAAACAGTCAAAACAATAATTGGTATAGCTTGTAACTTAATATCTTTTTTTATTTCTTTTAAAACTTCTAAACCATCGACACGTGGCATTTTTAGATCTAATAGTATAAGGTCTGGAGTTACTGCTTTTTCATATTCACCTTGTTTTTTGACAAATAATAAAGCTTCAACACCATCTTTTGCTATGTGTACATTATTTCTTGTACCAAGATGACTAAATGCTTCAGTTATCAAAAAACAATCTGTTTTGTTATCTTCAACCAATAAAATCTCTGCTTGCCTTGTTAGCATTTGTCTAACTCACCTTTCAATTATTTAATATTTACATTTTTATAAATTATACTACTCAATTAATTCTAATATGTTAACTTTCTAAATAAAATATTGTGTGTACATTTTTTGGTACGGGCTGTCTAAAAAGTTGATTTTTAACAAAAAATTATTAAAATGTTGGTTCTTTCTAAAGGAGGACATTTAGTTAAACGTCCTCTTTTAGACTTATAACATTTTTATCAAAGTTAATCTCTAATAACTTTAATTGTATGAAGTCTTACATCTTCTGGACCATTAATAAAAGCACCATGATTGTAGATTAGTTGTAAATAGTCGACTATATTTTCGGTTATTTCTTCACCAGGAGCTAATATAGGAATACCTGGAGGATAAGGTGAAACTATCTCAGCACATACTCTACCGATTGAATTTGCAAAAGGAACTTTTTCTGTTGGAGCAAAAAAAGCTTCTCTAGGAGTCATAATTGATTTTGGTATTGCAGGTATAGGAGGGGCTTTTGTTTCTACTCTTAGATCTTTTTCAAAATCACCTTTTTCAGCAATATCTCTAACAGCATCAACTAATCTATCCAAATCTCTTTGGTCATTACCAACTGTTACCAGCTCAAGCACAGTGTATAATGTCGCCATTTCTGATTGTACGTTGTACTTTTGATCTAATATATCAAGGGCATGAAAACCTGATAAACCGATACCCGAAAAATTAATAACTAACTTGGTTAAATCTACATCATAGATACCAAATTTACCACATTTTTCTTTACCAAAACAACTGATGCCTGGTATCTCATTTAATCTTCTTCTTGCATCATCAGCTAAATCAATAGTTCTTTGTAATAATTCTTTACCATGTAAAACCATTTGCCTTCTAGCAACATCAAGTGATGCTAGTAGAACATAAGAAGGACTGGTACTATGTAAAAGTTGTAAAACATTTTTTGCTCTTTTGATATTAACTCGTCCTTCTCTAACATGCAACATTGAGCTTTGAGTCATTGATGTAAGTATTTTGTGTGTAGATTGTACAACCATGTCAGCTCCAGCTTTTAGGGCTGATACAGGTAAGTCATCATGAAAGTGAAAATGAGCTCCATGTGCTTCATCAACTAACACAGGTCTATTATATTTGTGTACCAAGTCAACGACTTTTTTTAAATCTGTGGTAACTCCGTAGTAAGTAGGGTTTACAACCAAAACTCCTTTTACATCAGGATTGTCTATTAATGCTTGTTCCAAAGCAACAACATCTACGCCATGAGCTATTCCTAGCTCTTCATCCCACATCGCAGGAACATAGACTGGTATTGCACCACTTAATATTATTCCACCTAAAATGGATTTATGAATATTTCTCGGAATAATAATTTTGTCACCAGGATCGCACACCGTCATAACCATTACATTATTACCAGTTGTAGAACCATTAACCAAAAAGAAGGTTTTATCAGCACTAAAAGCTGAGGCTGCAAGCTCTTGAGCTTCTTTGATTACAGTAACAGCATCATGGAGATTGTCTACTTCTGGAAGCTCACACAGATCCATTTTCAACATATTAATACCCATCAACTCAAGAAATTCAGGATCAGCACCTTTACCTTGCTTGTGACCAGGTGTATGATAGGCAGACATATCTTTTGCTATATAATCTCTCATAGCATCAAATAATGGAGCTTTTTTATGCTCTTCCATAAAAGTATTTACTCTGTGGCTGTTTGGTACTTGTAGTTCCATATTTATCTCCATACTCAATCTCTTAATCTTAGTATCTAATTATAATTTCAAGATCTATGATATAGATATGACTTTTAATTAAAGTTAAGGATAGTTTATTAATCAAGGCTTAACCTTTATAGATAATAACAAAAAAGAATAATTTATGTCTATAGATAAATATTTCTCATCGTTATATTTAAGAGATTTTTAACCTTATTGAACGAAAAATAATTTTTAGATTATCTGATAAAATCATCCACATAATTTGTCAAAAAGGATAAAAGAATTAATGGTTTTGATTTTAAAATAAGTAGACAAAATATCTATAGTATAATCAAATAGGCAATTATAAAAGAATTAGTTAATAAATGATAGATAAAGAAAAATTTTTAAAGCCACTCTCATTAGGTAATTCGACTTTTAAAGACATAATAGAATCAAATTGTATCTATGTAGATAAGACAGAAGAAATATACAAATTATTTGATAATGAAAATACTAAAAAATATTATTTTTTATCACGTCCTCGTAGATTTGGCAAATCCTTACTTGTAAGTACTTTAGAGCAGATTTTTTTGGGAAATAAAGAACTTTTTAAAGGTTTATATATTTATGACAAAATAGAGTTTAAAAAATACCCAGTAATAAAACTAACAATGAATGATTTGAATTATGCTGAC
>JACMQJ010000066.1 GCA_014377055.1 Candidatus Sericytochromatia bacterium | reverse complement strand
TTACCATCAATTGGAAGTATTTGTTCTGGTGGTCGCTATGATAATCTTGCCAGTCTTTATACTACAAATCAAATACCTGGCGTTGGTGCAGCAGTTGGACTAGATAGGCTTATAGCTGCAATGGAAGAACTAAATTTATTTGATAAAATCTCTACACCAGCGGACGTTTTAATTATTAATATGGATAAAAATTATCGCCACAAATATCTTAAATTAGCTGATACTTTAAGAAAAGAAGGTATAAAAATAGAATTTTACATTGATGAAAAGAAAATGGATAAGCAATTAAAGTATGCTGATCGCAAAGGTTTTAAGCTTGCTTTAATTAATGGCTCTAATGAATTTGAATCTGGTAATTTTAAAATTAAAAATCTGCAAACAGGTGAAAATATTACAGTTGTAGAAAGTGACTTAGTATCTACTTTAAAAAATATTTTAGCTGTACTTTAAAAAATAAATATTTTGACACGAATTTTACGAATTGAACGAATGAATCAAATAATTTCTTAAAATCTGTGTTAATTCTTTAATCAATTAAATCCGTAGCTCGTAGTTAAAGTTTAAAAAAACAAATCTTAAGGTAAAACAATGGTGACGCGGGTATATTTTTTGGCTTCACTTTCCAAAATAATATATCCACCAATAACAGCCATCATGGTACTATGCAATGCTAATCCTTGACCACTACCACCTTTGGCTCTACTATTTTCTTTCATACCAATTCCATCATCCTCAATAATTATTTTAATTTTATCTTCATTTTTAACTGATATAACTAAATTAAGATCATTTTCTTCTTGCTCATCTCTACCATATTTAGCGGCATTTCTAATTGCTTCTCTTATTGCATAAAAAATAACTTCAGTAAATGTTGGGCTGATTATCTTTAATTGTTCATCAACATTTTCGTCAATCAGCCAAGTAATATCATCAAAACTATTTAATAATTCATTTTTCAAAAAATGCTTTAGTGATTCAATTAAACCTAATTTATTAATTTCAAAAAAGCTTCCTGAGGGCATTTCACGTAGTAGATTTGATATTTTTTTATGGGCTTCTATTAAATGATCGTTTAGAGATTGTGACACAGAATTGACAGTTTCATTTTGTTCTCCCAAAGTACTAAGACTAATAAGTGAGGTATGCAGTAATGGTAAAACATCATCATGTAAAATTCTTTTTGCTTGACGATCTAATAGTTGAGTTTCAGTTATATGTTTTCGTTGAAATTCCATTAGCCAAGCAGCCATCTCTGAGCCTGCTTTTGTATCAATAAGTCTTTCGCAGACAGAACGAGCGATTTCTATTTCTTCTTGAGTATATAATCCACCATCAATCTTTTTACTTAAGATTAGAACACCAGTTATGCCTCTCTCACTCCAAAGAGGAACAGCCATAATAGAATTATGATAATATTTTGGATCTAAATCTATCGAAATTATTTCATGAGAATCAATTTTGTTGATTATTTCATTAAGATGCTCAAACTCAACTTCAAGATCGGATTCAGGATACTGAATATTTCCACCAATTAAAGGAGCAAAAGCACCAAGAGGGATTAAAAAAGCAAATTTAGTTTCAAGAATATTTTTACACAAACCATTAAAAGATGTATTTATATCTGTAACTTCAATATTTGAATGATGTAAAAGGTTTCCATAAATATTTTGATTCGCTATAAATGGTCTTAGATTTGACATATATCGTTCACGCTCGATGTAAAAACGCCAATTAAATAAAGCATAAAAAAATGTCATCAAAAAAGCTGTTAAAATCAGATAATAAAAAGGAGAGATACGACTATTAAGCCCAGCTCCTACAATAATGCTATAAGCCGCTGAAATAAAAATGACATTTAACCAATTACGAAAAAGTCCCCGTCTTGGTAATGACTTACCAGTAAAAATTTCATAAGATGTAATTGCTTGACCTAGTAATAAAACAGATATAGCAATGCAAGATTCAATTACAAAATCGCAAATACCAACAACTGAATATAATAAAATATAAGTACCATATTTTTCATATTCTCCTGATTTAAAAACAACCCATAACATAAATGAAGTAACCATAACACTAACAATTAAGAGCATTATTGATGATGCCATTAACCATGGTCTTGCTCTTAATCTTGCTATATCACCCATCATTCTTGAGTTTGTCCCAGGAAACCTAAGGGCATCAATTGATAAACCAATACATAATAAGATATAAAAAGGATAAATAACAATTAAAAGTGGTATATTTTGTATTAATACAGAGTTAGATAAATCTAAACTAGCAAATTCTATAAATGTTGGTAATGTTTTTGTAAATAAAACAAATCGTGCCACAGTAAAAAATAATATTACTGTAGTATAAAACCAGTATCTTTGTCTTTTTTGTAAATAATTTTTAGTTTCATCCCAAAAGCCAACATGCCATAAAATTAATATATACCAAGACATTGGTAATAACATCAATAAAGCCCAACCTGAAGACCATAAAATATTTATCTGGCTTTCTGTAAAATTTAAGCCATTAAAAATTAAAGCTGTATGTATTGCAAAAAACACACTACCCATGAGCATTCCAGAGCTGGCAATCCAGATTCCTAAACGCCTTTTATCGGAATTCAGTATAACTGTTAGACCTAACCATAATAGAGTAACCATATTAAAGAGTGAAACGGAAATTACGCCCCAATCAATAAAAAAATTACCTGTCATTTTGCTTCCCAAGCAAATTTTTTGTTTATTTCATTAAAAAACCAAGCATTACCATCTTCGTCCCATTCTATTAATCTTTTTTGATGATAGATAATACTAGCTCTTGTTCTAGCAACTTTTTCATCTGTAGTATTAGAATTTAGTCCCCACGCTGTATATATTTGACCGTTTATTCTACTAATTGTTCTTTTATCTCTAAACCCAAGCTTTTGAGCAATTTGTTCATTAGTCATACCAAAAGAAATCATTTTTGCGACTTCCAATTCATTTGGTTCTAATAATGATATTGGTGCAAATTTATCTTGAAATCTTACTTCCTGAACTCTTGACTCAATGTCAGGATCAATAAATCCCATTCCTAAAACTGAGTTTTTGATTAATGGTAAAATCATTTGAGGTAAAAGATAATTTGATTTACGAACATAAGCATAATGACTCAAAATACCAGAGTTACGAAAATCACGATAATACGAATCATCATCTTGAATAGAATAAAAAACTATTGGTATACGTGGAAATTCACGTCTTATATTAATTGCAGCCTCAATACCATTTATTTTGCCTGCAAGTTGAACATCCATAATAATTATATCTGGTATATTATCTAAGCAAAGTTCAAAAGCTTTTTCACCACTTTTACAACTATCAATTACTTTTATTTCTTTGGTAGCTTCAAGTCCAGTTGTAAGTGCTATTTGGAGTTTTTCATTATCTTCAACAAGCAATAAATTTAACATCTTACATCAGTTTTCTTAATAAATTTACTAAATGATGATCTAAGTAAGAGGTTAGACGTAGAGCCTACCCCTACGAACCATACTGTCTTTATGTTACACATGTTTGTACTGAGAATAATAATATCTCCAAAGAGTTTTACCATTAACATCAACCATCATTATTTCTTGATTGACACCACGTCTAACTATTCGAGTAATATTAATTAAATATTGGTTATTATCTACTTTATAAGCCCAATTTATATCAATATCACTGGTATTTTTATTATAAACCCAAACTGTATCACCACTAGTATTTATTTCATAAACTCTATCAAAAGTGAAAATAGTATTATTATTAGCCAAACGATAAATAAAATTAGCTCCTATTAAATTTTTCTCACTCTTTTTTGGTGGATATTGCCATACTGTTTTTTTGTCAGTTGAAACTTCAATAATTTTTTTATTACCAATGTCAGAGATTATAGTGTTACCATTATCGAGCCTTTGAGCTGATGTTGGCGTAAATAACTGATAAGTACTCTTACTAACCAATGATAATAAAGATTTACCAAACATTTTATTATCTTTTAGATCTCCATATTGCCAAACAATCTCACCAACATTATTAACTTCAATGACCCTCTTATTATTTGTATCACAAATTAAATAGTTACCATTATTTAATTTGGTACATGATGATGGATTATCAAGTGTTTGACTGCTATGTCCTGACTCACCTGTACCAAATTCCCAAATAGTTTCTTTTTTATGATTAACTTCCAAAACTTTTGAGTTACCACTATCTGTTATTAGTATATTTTGATTATTAACAAAATTAGCAAAGCGAGGAGATTTAAGTTTATTTGAATATATAGATCCAAATTTACCATATTCCCAAGTAATCTCACCCTCTTGATTGATAATAAGTATTCTATTTCCTCTCTCATCAGGAACTAAGACACCATAACTTGATAATACTGGGCAGTTTTTGGCAACAATATTATTAGGTTTTACTTTTTTTTCTTTAGCTTTTTCTCTTGATTCGTTTTCTCTGGTAAGACTTTTCATTTTTTCAAGTAGTCTTAGATTTCTTTCCTGATCATATTCCCTTCTTTTCTTGGAGTCCATCAGAACATCACGAGCTTCAGTTAATTTTATGGCAACCTCAGTAGAACCACCCTTATCTGGATGATGCTGCTGCATAAGTGTATAATACATTTTCTTGATTGACTCAAGATCTGCTTTAGGATGAACTTGCAAAAGCTCATAGTAATCAATATATTTATCTGAACCCATATCTACTAAAAATACAATAAATAATTTAAATTCATTATAGCTGATCATAAAAATAAGTAATAAAGTTATTTATAAACTTTATTACTTATCTGTACTAAGGTCTAATATTTTTTATTACTCTTAAAAAATTTAGCCCCAAAATTTTTTTTATTCTTTCTGGAGTCCATTTTCTTTTTAGCATTTCCTCAACAAGTAGAGGTTGATATGTAATATCTTTCATATCTTTTGGTAAGCTAATCATGCCGTCATAATCAGAGCCTAATGTCACAAAGTCCTCACCTGCTATTTTTATAACATGCTCTATATGATCCACGATTTTATCTGTAGAACAACTAAACAAAGTTTTTGCTAAATATTTTGGATAATAAATAATACCAACAGTTCCACCAGTGTTAGCAATAGCCTTGATTTGTTGATCATCTATATTTCGCCAAGAACTAAAAACACTGTCAATTCCAGTATGAGTGACAACTACAGGTGTATCTTTTTTGACAATATTAAGAGCATCAAAAAAACCTTTTTTATTAATATGAGATAGATCGACAATAATTTTATTCTCAACCATTTTTTCGACAAACTCTTTACCAAAATTTGATAATCCTATTTCTCTGTTTTTTCGATCAAAACTACTGACACCTATTTTACTTTTGGTAAAATGTATAAGAGTAATTCGATGTATTTCAGGTATTTTGTCTAGGTTATCAAGATTATTATCTATCGCTTGACCTCCTTGAATAGAAAGCCAAGAGGCTGTTTTGTTATCTTTGAGTGATTCTTGATAATCAGTATAACTTGAAACAAACTTAAACTCATGGCTACATTTATTAATATCACTAAGAACCATTTGAATATTTTTTTTAATAACTTGTAGTTTATTTTTATCTCTCAAAAAAGGATTTGTGGTTATATCCCATACTATGCCAGACATATTTGCTTCTCGACATCTAGGAAAGTCTACTTGGTTTAAAAATGGTATGCCAAAAGGCTTTGGCTTATGCCTTTTTGTCATATCATATCCAAAAACTCTAGTCCAGACGTAAGATACAGTATGAGGATCTATTATCTCACTGGATAAATATATTTCAGCAGATTCTATTGAAATATTGAATCTTTTTGCTAATAGGTGTGGATTATTTTTATAATTTGTATATTGGAGATGATTCAATATATATTTAAACCAGAGGTTTTTCTAATCTAAATTGGGATAAAACAGCATACAAACAAGCATCTAAATCAATATCTTTTTCTGTAGCATACTCAATTAAATTAATATTGCGTTGCTCTTTTGTTTTTTCATATTCTGATTTTAAGTCTAGGATGTCTAAAACAGAGTTTATTCTTTGATAAAAGCTCTCTATCTCAGAATTATTGAGTAATCTTTTTTCGTTGTTAGGGTATTTTACAAAATACTCCTTACCTTCCTGAACAAATTTAAACATATATGTCCCCCAAAGGGTCTATTAAGTTTTAATTTTAAAACTTTATTTAACTATTTACAGTATAAATCATTTTTTTAAATAGTGTATCTGATAGAAAAATTTAAATTTTTACTTTTTCAATTAGTTCTACTCGGAGAACTTTAAAATATCTAAGTAAATTATTAAAAATATCTTTATTAACAAAATTCATAATTACATTTATCAGTATAAAGATTTATAATTGCTGATTATAAAATATAAAAATTATTTCATGTAAGGAAATAAACAATGGTAAATATCGACAATGTAGAACTTATACCTAAAAAAGTATTGTTTGGAAATCCTGTTAAAACCAGTCCGCAAATATCACCAAATGGTAAAATAATGTCTTATCTAGCTCCTGTAGATAATGTTTTGAATGTTTGGATTGGTGATATTAATACAAGTGAAGCTCATCCTATTACAAAAGATACTGATAGAGGTGTTTTAAATTATTTTTGGGCTCAAGATAATCAACATATCCTTTATTTGCAAGATAAAGATGGTAATGAAAACTGGCGTTTGTATGCTATTGATTTGGAAACTAACAATGTAAGAGATTTTACCCCTTTTGAAAATGTTCAAGTACAAGTTATAGCCCACGACAAACATTTTCCTAATGAGTTACTGATAGGAATGAATAAAGATAATCCTAATGTTCATGATGTCTATAATCTTAATTTAAAAACGGGTGAACTCAAAAAAGTTGCCGAAAATCCTGGAAATATTGCAGGTTGGCAAATTGATTCTAATCTAAAAATAAGAGGGGCAATGTGTGCTACTGAAGAAGGTGGATTTGACCTTTTGATTCGAGATAATGAAGAATCAGAATGGAAGAAGCTTGTTAGTTGGGCTATGGAAGACAGTCTTAATAGTGGTGCAGTTTCATTTTCTAAAGATGGTAAATACTTATATTTATTAGATTCAAGAAATAATAATACAGGTAGATTAACAAAAATAGAGATTGCTACAGCCAAAAATGAAGTTATAATTGAAGATCCCGAATATGATGTTAGTAATGTAATGACTCACCCTGATACATATGAAATACAGATGGTCAGCTTTAATAAAGCACGTAATGAAAATATTATCTTTGACGAATCTATTCGTGATGATTTAGAAAGAATTGCCAAATTAAGTAATGGTGATTTTGTGATTTATGATCGTGATGATGCAGACAAAACATGGTTACTAGGCTTTACAGAAGATGATGGACCTGTTTCTTTTTATGCTTATGATCGACAAAAAAAAGAAGGTAAGTTACTTTTTTATAATAAACCTGATCTAAAAAAATATCAGCTTGCAAAAATGAAACCAATTTCATTTATTTCAAGAGATGGATTAACTATTCATGGATATTTAACTATGCCTATTGGTTATGAAAATAGTCCTGTACCAATGATTCTAAATGTTCATGGTGGACCTTGGCATAGAGATTCTTGGGGCTATAATCCAGAAGCCCAATGGATGGCTAATCGTGGCTATGCTTGTTTGCAAGTTAATTTTAGAGGATCTACTGGTTACGGAAAAAACTTTTTAAATGCTGGAGACAAAGAGTGGGGTGCAAAAATGCACGATGATCTTCTTGATGCGGTTAATTGGGCTGTAAAAAATAATTATACAGAAGCTGATAAAGTTGCTATTTATGGAGGCTCTTATGGTGGATATGCAGCTCTAGTAGGTGCAACTTTTACACCTGATGTTTTTAGATGTGCAATTGATATAGTTGGACCAAGTAGCCTAATTACATTAATTAATACGATACCTGCTTATTGGTCAACATTTTTGGCTAATTTTAAAAATAGAGTTGGTGACCCTGCAACAGAGGAAGAATTTTTGAAATCAAGGTCACCTTTATTTAAAGTAGATCAAATCAAAATACCAATGCTAATTGCACAAGGAGCAAATGATCCAAGAGTTAAGCAGTCAGAGGCGGAGCAGATAGTTGAAGCAATGAAATCAAAAAATATTGATTACGAGTATTTACTTTTTCCAGATGAAGGACATGGATTTGTTAAGCCAGAAAATAAAATAAAATTTTATGATGCCGCTGAAAAATTTCTTGCCAAACAATTAAATGGAAGATCTGAATAACTAATTTATTTTTGCTAAGGATACCCTTTTAATCATTTTTAGCAAAAATACTGATTGATTTATAATGCTTTAACATCGAAAATTAAGTTATAATGATAGCTAAAGTTTTATCAAGATACTCGTAGTCCTTAGGAGAATAAAATGAAAACTAGACTTCTTTACCCTGGAACAAACTCAATGATTGAGTTTAATCTTGAACATGGAGAAGCAATAAAAGCTGAGTCAGGTGCTATGGTTGCGATGTCGTCTACACTTGATGTTGATGTTCGGATGGAGGGTGGTATTCTTGGAGGCTTAAGTAGGAGATTTCTTTCTGGAGAAAACTTTTTTTTTGAAACACTTCGAGCTTCAAGAGGAGCAGGTCATGTCTTATTAGCACCTTCATCACCTGGAGATGTGGTTTTATTAGAAATGGACGGAAGTAGAGAATATAATGTCCAAAAAGGTTCATTCTTAGCTGGTTCTGAAACTATTCAAGTTAATACAAAAATGCAAAATCTAGCTCAAGGTTTTTTTAGTGGTGAAGGATTTTTTATCCTAAAAATAACTGGAACAGGTACTTTAGCCCTAAATTCTTTTGGTGCTATTTATGAAATAAAACTTTCTCCAGGAGAAGAATATATCGTTGATAATCATCATCTTGTTGCTTGGCCTACTACTACAAGCTATACCATTGAAAAAGCTTCTAAGGGATGGATTTCCAGCTTTACTTCAGGAGAGGGATTAGTTTGTAAATTTAAAGGACCAGGTAAAATATATATTCAAACTAGAAACCCTCAAGCTTTTGGTGCATGGATAAAGAAGCTTATTCCTATTACAGCTAAAGTTTCTGGGAGTCAGTCAGCAAACGGTACAGGTGTAGTTGGTGATATATTGGATATATTCACCTAAAAATTTCCATAAAAATAATTTTTTTAGAGGCTAAAAATGAAGGGTAGAGTTTTATATCAAGGTACAAATGCTATAGTTAGAGTAGATTTAGAGGCTGGTGAAAGAGTCAAAGCTGAATCTGACGCTATGGTTTCTATGTCTTCAACATTAGATATTGAGGGCAAGTTAGAGGGTGGAGTTTTGGCTGGTCTTGGTAGAATGATGGCTGGTGAAAAGTTTTTTTTCCAAACGATACATGCTTCAAGAGGAGCAGGTCATGTTTTATTTGCTCCATCAACACCTGGAGATATTGTTTTACTAGAGATGGATGGTAGCACCGAATATAGTGTTCAAAAAGATGGTTTTTTAGCTGGTTCTGATACTATTCAAGTTAATACAAAAATGCAAAATATCTTTCAAGGGTTGTTTAGTGGCGAAGGATTTTTTATCTTAAAAGTAAGCGGAAAAGGTTTATTAGCATTAAGTGCTTTTGGTGGTATACATGCTGTAGATATTGGAGTTGGTGAAGAGTGCATCATTGATAATGATCATTTGGTTGCTTGGCCGACTACTACAAGCTACAAAATAGAAAAAGCTTCTAAAGGTTGGATTTCTAGCTTTACATCTGGTGAAGGCTTAGTTTGTAGATTTACAGGACCAGGAAAAGTCTATATTCAAACAAGAAATGCAAAGTCTTTTGCTTCGTGGGTAAAGCAATTTATTCCAGCGTCAAGATAATAAAAATATATCTTGTACAATTGCTATGATTTTTATGATTTATTAATGTATAATTTTATCTAAAATATAGACTATTTAATTAAAAAGTCTGTAAATATTTTTTGAAAGGTACTAAAAATAAAGATGAATATTAAAAATAAGGTGATTTTACCTCTTATAACTGTTATTGCATTAGGTTTTAACTTATCCACAATAAATCAGTCTATGGCTGAAAGTACCAACATGACAAAATCTAATGTTGTACAAAATATTAATGGTGATACACAAATTGATTGGTCAAAAAATGTTATTAAAGTAACTGGAAGTGGTGCACCACCTGATAGGGGTAGTGCAGCCCAAAAAAGATTAATGGCTATTAGAGCTGCCAAAACAGATGCCTTTAGACAATTACTTGAAACCACAGAAGGCGTACATGTAAATGCTGAAACAGTTGTTAGAGATTTTGTGACTGAGAGTGATGTTGTAAAAACTCAAGTTCAAGGCTTAGTTAAAGGGGCTGAACAAGTTGGAGATGTAAGATATTTGTCTGACGGTTCAGTTGAAATTGATTTACAAATAAGAATTTTTGGTGCTGAAAGTGTTGCCAGTGTAATAAAACCTGAACAACATCCTGATAATATTACTCCAACTAAACTTGAGCCAACTAATGTTAGCCAAAATTATACCAGTGTAATAGTTGACTGTAGAGGTCTAAATGTACAACCTGCTATGAGTCCGTCAATACTTGATGCTGAAGGTGGTGAAGTTTATTATGGTAATTTGCCTGTAGATCCTGATTTTGTTATTAATCAAGGAATTGTTTCTTATGCTGCTTCTATTTCTGAAGCAAAAAAGAATGCTAGAGCAGGTAACAATCCTTTAATAGTCAAAGGAACAAAAGTACAAGGTTTATTTAAATCTGACGTGAGTATTAGTGATAGTGATGCCAAAAAGCTTATTGGTGCCAATAATACAGCTCAATTTTTAAAAAGCTCAAAAGTTATAATGTTGATTTAAGATAATTAACCTTTAAGTGTCTGTCTAAAAAAATTTATTTTTAACAAAAAATAGCATTGATATTTAGTGTTTATGTAGGGATATTTTAATAAACATCCTCTTTTTAGACAGTCACTTTATTAAAATATAAATTATTTTTTTATGAAAATTAAGTAATGACACAAGAAAATTTAGTTTTAAATATGGAGTCTTCAACTGAGGACATTCAATATATTTATGCGAAAATTGTAGAATTTAACTTTAAAAAAGCTCCTCCAACTCAAGAAAACTCTTTTGAGATAATATCTATTAATTATAAAGATGGTAACAATAATATAAGAGCTGGAATGATAGCTAGTCTTTATATGTGGCGTATCATTAACATTGATGTTTTGTGGGTTGATGAAACTTTAAGAAAATCAGGTCTTGGGACAAAAATGCTCAGGAAACTTGAAAAAATAGCTAAGAAAAAAAATTGTAAACTTATTCATGTTGATACATTTAGTTTTCAAGCCCCTGAATTTTATAAAAAAAATGGCTTTGAAGTTTTTGGTGTTTTAGAAAATTGCCCACCAGGTCATCAGAGATATTTTTTAAAAAAAGATTTGTAAAATATCTCTGAAAAATTTTAAGAGGTTTTATTAAAACATAAAACTTCTGTTCCTCTATCTGTCTTAGCCATTAACTCAGCCAATCTTTGAGGTGTAATTTCTTGAAATCTACCACCTGGATCTGCTAATTTAATATTACCAGATACAGGATCAACACCTGTTATAACCATGTAATGTCGCCCCTTATAACTAGGGTCACCATCATGATATGGAGAGGCAGTCAAAAGTATGGGCATTGCACCTTTTTCAAGTTGTTCTTTGGCATAATTAACCAAACTAGCACTACTGCTAAAATTTTGTCCTGACGTTTTTGTTACAGCTCCTCCACTTAATGTTTCTATAGCTTTAGTAACTTGATCTCCTGTAATCGCATGGTTACTTTGATGAAGTAAATCTCTTATTTTTGTTACACCTTGAGCCCCAGTTGTACTTTGATCGAAAACACCAAATCTTTTTAGAACCATAGTAGCACAAGATGGACCACAATCTGATCCAGCTGATTTTAAACCATTTCCTTGACTTACATAAAAGTTATTTGTATTAACTAAAGCA
>JACMQJ010000065.1 GCA_014377055.1 Candidatus Sericytochromatia bacterium | reverse complement strand
TATGTACTATATCTCTTAGAAGCTGATTTTTCTAGTAATTTCATGATCATGCTTGATAGTTCATAACTGACATCTGGAGATAAATTAACAGGTGGTACAGGTATATTATTTATTTGCATTGAAACCAATTCAGAAAGATTATTTGTTTCAAATGGTACTTTACCTATAATAGCATGATAAAGAGTTGCTCCAATAGAATATAAATCAGCTCTCTGATCCACTCTATCAGAATCAGTGAGCTGTTCAGGTGACATATAATAAAGTGTTCCGCACATTGGACCACCTATAATTTGATATTTAACAGGTTGTCCTATTTTTTTTGATAAACCAAAATCTAGTATTTTAACTTTATCGTCAGGCATGATCATTATATTGGCTGGCTTGACATCTCTATGAACAAAACCAAAAGTTAGAGAATATTCTAGTGCATAACAAACATCTCTAATTATTTTTAGAGCTTGCGTCGGTTTGATTATTATTTTATCTTTGATCATCTGCTCTAAACTCACACCATAGAGTAGTTCCATCGCAATATAACTATAACCACCCATTTTATCAGCATCTAAAACTCTAACTAGATTTGGGTGATCCATCTTTGACAGATGTGAAGCTTCTTCAAAGAAAATATCCTCAATCTTTTTATCTCTTTCAGAGAGTTCTGGAGATAATATTTTTAGGGCAATATCTGTTTGTAAATAACGATGGGTAGCCTTATAGACAAAAGCTGTAGCACCTTTGCCTATCAGCGCTTTTATCTGATATTTTTCCCCAATTATTGATTCTAATTCAGGATAAGAAACCATTTAATTATTCCTTCTTCTTGATCTAAATATATTATCTTTCTTAAATTATTGATATAGACAATTTTTAAGTTAAGATAAATTTAAAAACAAAATACTTAATAAAGAGATTGTAATGTGGTACTTTTGCATAAAAAAATATAATTATTCTCTCATCATTAAGAATATATTATATTTTTAAGATAATGTAAATTTACTATGAAGTATTATTAATAATATTTTTGTTAATTATTATGCTTAGTATCTAGCTGTATCTATTAATACCACTTATTTAGCGACCAACTCTTCACCATACCAAATAGCCAGATTAATATATTTAATAGACTTTTTATTATAAGGTTTTCTGATACCTTTTTTAGCTAATTCATAAATTTCATGATATATGTTTCTATCCATTTGTTCAACATAACGATAGTGCTTTACTGCTTTATCTCTTCTATCGGTCAAATCAGCTAATCTTCCCAACCAAAGCTTAATTACACCAGATTTATATATATCTTGTTCATGGTCATAAGCTAATTGAAGATACTTAAAAGATTTTTCAAAATTATACAGTTTTATATATAACATTCCTGATAAATAATACATATTAGGCTCCTCATTACCACATAATTTAGAAGCCTTCAACATACATTTTAAAGATTTTTCAAATTGATGTGCTTCATATTCGGTATTTGACTCCATAATTAATTTGAGAGCTTGATTATCAGTATCTTTAGTAAATTTATGACCTTCTATTGTTGGTAAATTATTTTTTTTCATTTGCTCAAAATCAAAACTAAAAGCAAGATATTTATTATTACAGACAGGAGTTTTACCAGATGCTAACCAAAATGTATTTCTATCGGGTGCAAAAACAACACTAGCAACAGTATGATTTTGCGAAATACTGTAACCATAAACTCTTTCTTTTTCAGATGTTGTATCGTAGCGATCGCCAAGATATGCAATAATATTTTCAGGCGTGATATTAAAATAATCTTTAGCTGCTAGTTGATTTATTCTTTGAAATCTAATATTTGAACTAATATTAAGTGGTGGCGAAATAACTATTTCTTTTTCATGAAACTCAGGAGCTAAATATGAATTAGTATAAACAAGTAAATCAGTTTCTATATCTCTTATAATAACTTTATCAGCACATATTTCAGCAATAAAAGCAGTTTTAGATTTGTTATCAGAAATAATTACACTCCAGCCACTATTTGATTTACTTGAAAGAATAATTTCTTTGGCTTTATCAAGATCGTCAGCATATTTCATAATTAAATTACCCAATGCCAGTATTGGTAGATTATTTTCACTAAATTCTTTTGTATAGTTTTGATGTAACGCATAACTAATTTGTTTTTCATTAATGGCTGTTATAACCCCTCCAGACAAGCCCACAGAACCGATAGATATGTAGCTAAAACATTTGTCTGGATAAACATAAGACACAAGTGGATATTTGTCCCAAGCATCTATACCCATAAAATCGAAGTTACGACCATGCAATAATTCTTTGTTCTGTGTAGCCTCGGACATAGCAACAATACTAGTACATCCCATAATAGATGCTCCACTCAAATGAGTCTTATAAGCATAGTTTTCACCACTAAATTTATTAACCAGATAAGAAATAATCTCAGGTAAAACAAATACCTCTTGTGCTGTAGCATAGTTTATTTGACTACCGTCAGCTAAGCCTCTTATTTCTTCCCTCAAATCCAAAGGTACACGATTGATAAATTTTTGTGATTTTGATTGTAAAAACTTTAAAGCCAATTTTAAAAGAGGTTGAGCTTTGATACGCTTGTCATTTTTTATTAGAGAAACAATATATCCAGAAAAATATTTATAAACTCCATCTTTGACATATTCTTTTAACAGTTCGCCATGTTGGAAACCAATCTCATAAGGATTTCCTGAAACTCGAATTGCTAAGATATTCTCTTTTTTTATTAATTCACTTTTTTTTTGAAAACACATAAACAGATAATACAAATTAAAAAAATGAATGATTATATATTTTAAACATTTTGTAATAATTTATTGTAAGCTTTAATCAAATTAATTAAAAATAATTTGATTAAAAATTTATGAATAACATTGTTAAATTAATCCTAGATATTTTATTCTTTATCGTTGCATCGACTCTGAGTGGTTGATTAGTAAGCTTTATACTAATAAAAATAATTTAGCCTTAAGTCGTTTTATAATGATCTTTAATAATAATTTTCTATGAATATCGAATAAATATTTAAAAAATAATTTTACATTTTGTAATAATATGTTGTAAACTTTAGTTAAGAGATTAATGTAAAATTATTTAGGAGTAAACTGATGAACACTACAAATAAAACTATAATAAGCCTTTTGGTTACAGTTGCAAGTGGAGTAACAGGATTCTTATTAGTAAAAAAATTTGGTACCAAAAAGTTGGTCGAGATTGTTGAAGAACCAGCTAAAATATTCCATAACCAAAAAGATGATGTCATGACAATGGTTGAAGAGTCAAGAAAGAAATTTAATGAAAAAAATCATTATCCACAAAAGCACGATAGAAAAGCCGACATACATAATCAAAACCATAATCATAAGTCTTATACCAAACCAACTTTTAACTAATTTTTAATTTAAGGGATAAATAATCATTTGTCCCTTATTTTTTCAGTACTTAAGATATATAATTGTTTGAGTTTAATAATTGTATAATTGATAAAAAATAATTGTATGTCTCAAGAAAAAGTTTACTTTCAGGATTATATGCCTGAAAATGTTTGTTTTGGTTGTGGTTCTAATAATCATCAAGGTCTAAAAATAAAAAGCTACTGGCAAGACCAAACAGCTATAAGCATCTGGAATTCCGAAGAAAAGTATCATGGATGGGCTAATCTTCTTAACGGTGGCGTTATTGCAACTCTAATGGATTGTCATAGTATGTGTACAGCAATGGCTTATGCTTATAAACAAGAAAATAGAGGTCTTAGAACCGAACCTATATACAGATACGCAACAGGCACAATGAATATTAAATATTTAAAACCCACCTCTAATAATAAACCTGTAGAGATACATGCGGTAGTTAAAGAAGTAAAAGATAGAAAAACTATTTTGCAATGTGATTTATTTTCAGAAGGAATAAAAACGGTTACAGCCGAAATAACAGCTATTAGGGTATTTGATAGTAGTAAAGATAAAGAGGGTAATCCTTTTATTTAGAACCTTCTAATTATTTAAATTTGTAGGCTCTTATATCTTTGATACTAACAAATCCTTATCTTATCTGATATTTTTCATTATGATTTATATACAGCTGAGAATGAACCTTGTTTTATGCTTACTCTTCTTTTTCTCCAATCCCAATCAAGTATTAATTTACCTGTTACTTGATCACCTCTACTATCATTAGAAACAGCAGCTAAGTATATATTATCTAGTAAGCCAAATCTTAATACTTCTTGAAAATCATCACTATCAATTAACTGTTTTAGTTTATTCGTTAGTTTATTTTGACTTCCATCAACATTAGCACCACCAGTTCTACCTTTTCCAGCAACTAGATAATTATCATAGACAGCTGCTGATGCAGCAAAACTTGTATTATATAATAATTTACCTGAGGCATCTTTAGCATATCTGTTAACTACACCTTGACCTGATAAAGAAGCATCCGCAACATCACTATCAGGATTTATAGCTGTATTAGATCTAAGATCCTGTAGACCGAGATACTTAGTTTTTCGATTAACTGTACTTAACTCTGTTGCGTCAAGTATTCCATCTTGGTTTGAGTCTTCGTAGTATTCAACCTTCGTTAAAACAGTTGCATCGTTAACAATATCATCTGTTTTATCAAAGAATAAACTAATATTTGCTTTTCCATCAAGTGCTGTTGTAAATTTTAAACCAAGATCTGTTATTGCTGTATTTGTTACAGGATTAATACTTGTAGGATTAAAAATGACTGAACCTGCATCTCCACCATAATTTATACCGTCAATATAACCATATTTTAGTTGAGCTACCATTTTCCCATCAGTTGTCCTATTTTTTGTGCTGTAATTGGTTGTTCCAAAAGTTTGAATTGTTGACTCGCCTCTAACTGTAACATCAACACTGTCTATTTTTGAAAGTATGCCAACACCATTTTTATCAAGATTAGCAAAATTAACATTTAATTGTTCTTTGTCTGGATCATCCGTTTTGAATAAATCTATAATTTGACCTGAGTTAAGTCTCTTTGCTGGAAGATTAGCTGAACCAGTTTGGAGAGTTCCATCATACCCATAAGGTTGAAGTTTTACCGCCCATGTGCTGTCTGTTGCGATATTAGCACCAACTATTGTTCCGCTTAGAGTTACACCTTGTGCACCATGATCTTCTGTTGCTTTAAAAGCTATAGTATTAAATCCTTTACTAATAAATGGTGATACATCAAAGCTTTGTGTATTAACATTTGTATATAATGGCGGAGCAGTAGGTACTGTTGGTGGTGTAGGTGGTGTGGGGGCTGTATTAATAAGTTTAAAGATAAACTTAGGTGGATTACTATCATAAGGATTTCTGGTAGGATCATAAGGATTAGAATTAAAAGGGGGAATAGCAGGATTACCTACTAGATAAGGTTGGATATTAGTATTATACCAGGTCGTATAAGCACCATTGTACCATGACTGGTAACTAGTATTATAGTATGTGACCCAAGCTGTAGGAGGAACGATAAAACCATTAACATACATATATGAGTCATCATCAGAAGTCATGCTTACCATTAATGGTGTAGCTGGTGGAACGGTGTCTATTATAAAAGATTTTTTACCCCATATACTCATATTCTTGTAATCACTTCCACCTTCCTCATATTTTGTTCCAGCTACGTAAGGAAACCAATTATTGGATGTGGAATAATTCACCCATCCTGTATTATCCTTTTTAATTTCTGCAACTGTTGGCAGAGGTTTAGTTAATAATCCATAATTAATTGCTAGTGCATCATCCATATACTGAGAAGCTTGGTCTCCATCTTTGTTATATGTAAGTAACTGCTTCAAATCGTTAGCAACATAAGTACCAACATTAGCTCTCTTTGTTTTTGAAAGTATATCTATAGCTTCGGAAGGAAAAACATTTGTAACTCCTTGCCATGCGGCAAAAGAGTTCTGTTTAGCTCTATTGTAGATTCCTGTATCTTGCTCTGCATAAGATAATAAGGTATTGGCAAACATTGGAAAATCGGTATTAGTAATCTGAGTTCTACTATCAAGAGTAGTATATGAGCCTCCTGAAGGTATTTTGTATCGACCTTCTATATTAGATTCTCTCGAATCAAAGCTTATATTTGGTCTGTTTGTATTGCTGCCAACTTGACCAACATTGTAACCTTCTTTTATGTTAAATCCATCTGTCGCAGAACTTTCTATTTTTAGATTATTAACATTCCATATACTAGGATCTGCAGGAACTGTTACATTCGCTGGTATGTCAAAGCTGGTAACAAATTTATATTTCAAATTAGTTGATCTTGGTACAGATATTCCTGTTACTGAACCGGAGGAAAGATTATATGTTCCAAGAGAAGAAAAAGAACTACCGTTTGCAGATATAAATAATTCTCTTCTGATATTTGTTGCACCTACAGGAGCTGTTGTTGTATAGTCAAAAGACATTTTAGCACCTGGATATAAAGACGAATTAATAGTATTAGAAATTCCTTCTCTAGTGACCGTTTTTGTAACTCCTGGACTCTGTGTTGTACTTACAGCTATATTATTTACTTTCCAAAAGTTATTGGTTAACGTGTCAATAGGATTAGATTCTCCAAAAAATCTGATTTTTGTATTGGCATTCCCTACAGGCAAAGATATAGAAACGCTATCAGGACTACCTGCAGAAGCAAAGTCTAATTCTCCAAAAGTTGAGCCTATGGGCAAAGTATTCCATGTAGAACCTCCATCAATTGACACTTGTACTTGTCTACCATTACCTAGTCCAGGTGCTGTAGATGTTGTTGCATGTTGACCATAATGTTGAAAGGTTAAGGTCGCTGTTGCAGCATTACTCAGATCCATGACGTTCGATTCTGTAGCAAATGTATCATTGTCAACACTTGAAAGAGATGTAGATTTCATAGTAAAAGAGTTACTACTAACAGATGTAGTCAAAGAACTACCCACGATATTACTAGCTGCTAAGCTTACAGTTGCTGGAGGTACAGCTACTGGAATATTAGCCACGGACGAACTACTAAAATTAAGTGAGGTAGAACCAGAAGGAGTGAAAGTTACTTGTGGAGATCCTGTACCACTACTCCAGCCTGTCAAAATACTTGTTATATTTTGAGGAAGAGTAGGTGAAGTACCATCACCAGCCACAAACTCGGTATCTATTCCTTGTCTGTAATAATAAAAATCTGTTTTTTCAGGTTTGTCTCCATACACCTTTATATCATCAAGATTCCAACCTTTAAGATTCGCATTAGACTGAGAATTAACTGTATCAAAAGAAAATTTAATTCTAATTTTACTTTTATCTGGTAGACAGCCTACAGGAATTTCAATTTTATTGTTGGTCCAATCTCTAAGACCAATACCATTAGCAGTACTTAATAAAGTCCATGTTCCTGCTCCTGTTACATCATTGTAATCCGCAGAATAATAAACTTCTTTTTTGTCATTATTAGTATCAGTTTGTATTTTGTCCCAATAATCTACATAAGCATTATCAAAACCAGTAAAGTCCATTGCAGGTGAGATCATTTCACCTTTTGACCAACCCTTAGCTTTTAAAAAAACATCGTCTATTTGCCAATGTGTCGGATTGGCCCTACCATCTGCATATTTTTGAACTAAATTAAAATCAATTGATGTTGATCCTGCACCAATTGGATTTGTATTGAAGGTTTGAAATACACCATTTGACCATACATCGCGACCAGGGGTATTAGGTAATTGTGTGTTGGTTACACCGCCGGCACTAACTTGAACAACAGCAGAAGGATGAATACATCCTGGTCCATGTAATGTTCCTCTAATATCATAATAACTCTGACTACTCAATTGTGTGCTATCAAACTCACTTAAGTTAAATGATGGCGTTGATACTGTTACACTTCCTCCTGGACCATTAACACCACCAGTATAATGTATGTCTAAAGCGTCTCCACTAACAGCATCTCCAACCTGACCAGCTGCTCCAACACCTGATATACTAACTTGTGTTGCATCTCCAATAATCCAGCCTTGGGCTGTTAGGCTGGTAACACTTTTGCCATTAAAATCTTCTCTGACAAGCTCAGGTTCAAATAAATAACCTGATTGAGTATTAATAGTACCTGTTGTCTTAAAACCACCATTTACAAGATCAAGCTCATGGGTATCATAAGTGACATTATTACCAAAATGTAAACTAGCTATTCCATCGTGTACATATGGTGTATCAGTATCCAAGCCCCACTGATTCAGACCTTCCCATGGTGTACCCAATCCTAATCCACGTTTATTGCTACCAGAATGATCATAACTAGTTATCCAACCCGCCAAAGGGTCAGGACTCTCTACTGTAGGTTCTCCATTTAATTCGAGCAAAGTTTTTCTTTCTACATGAAGAGACTCAGATTCTGGCTTAAAAACACCTCTATTAGGTTGTAATGCTGTTACATTTACTTGCAAAGCATTAGTGTCACTACCAGGTGCTAAGGTAAGTTGTGCGTCAGCAATGATAGTTGTACCATTAATTTTTGAATCTCCTGGAGGAAGATGAAGTACACCACCATCATCAACAAAACCTGAGCTGGTAGTAGCATAAGTTGCATTTATTCTGTCTAAATCCCACATCCAAAGATAATTAAGGGTATTAAAAGATGAGCCTAATTCATGATGACTGCCATCTTGATCTTGATAATAACCTCGAGTAGAAGCAACTGAATTATTAACACCCAAATTAGAGTAGTTACTCATGTCAAGACCCTTGGATGCAAAAAGAGGGTTGTATTGATAATTATGTATATTTTTAGAATATGGTGTAATATCCAAAGCATTAGGATCTCCTATACTTGCAGCTGCACATGTATCTACATCAGCATTAGGTATTTTATTCAGAAGTTTTGCTGTATCTTTTGTGTCAGCTCTTTTAAACATCACATCACTTAACATACTCTCATAACTATTATTTAATTCTTCTATAACTGTGTTCAATTTAGCTTGAAGGGAAGCAATATATGTTCTAATATACTCAAGGCTTTTTTCGTAGTTTTTATCTCTTGATTGTTGATCTGAAATTTGTAATACAGTCTGAGTAAAATTATTTGGATTAACTTTTTGTAAGGCTCTAATCTGAAATTCACTAGAAGCAGAGCTAAACAATCCTTGAGAACTTATAGATGTCATATATTTAAATACCTTTCCAAAATTATATCCAATTATGTAGTTAGTTTTATTATTAGTTATACTGACTATTAATTAGCCTTACTATCTATTATAAATAAATAAATAAATAAAACAAGCAACAAATTTTATGATTATGTTAAAATTTGATTATTTTTCAAATAAATATTAAATTTGTATATAAATTTAATTCATAAAAACAAAAAGTAAAATGGTTTTTAGAAAATAAAAATCTGATGATTTCATCAATAAAAAGACTTGAAAAGATTCATCTAATATCTTATATTTAACTTGTCAGATATTTTATCTTTTTTAATATAAATGAGCACAGTAATTAATCTACCCAATAAAAATGAAAATAATAATTTGTTTAGTCAAGTTGTATATAAAAAATTATTTACTCCTGAAGAATGTCAAAAAATAATTAACTTTGGTGGTGAACTAAATCCATCTCCAGTACAGATATCCAAAGATCAAATAAATTTACCTGATTTATCTATAAGAAATTCTTATTCAAAATACATAAGTTTAAACTCAGAAACTTCTTGGGCTCTAAAAAAACAAATTAATGTTTTACTTGATGTAAATGAAAAGAAATTTAATTTTAAAATAGATTCGTTTAGAGAAGCACAAATATTAAAATATGAAAAAGAAGGATTTTTTAATCGTCACGTAGATATAGGAATGGGTGTATTATCTACAAGAAAGATAAGCCTAATATTATTTTTATCAGACCGAAAAGATTATGAAGGTGGTCAGCTTGTATTAGATGATAAAATGTCTAAAATAGACCAAGAACAAGGCTCTCTATTTTTATTTCCTTCCTATATTTCTCATGAGGTAACAAAAATAACTAGTGGAACAAGATATACTATGGTATCTTGGGCACATGGGCCACATTTTAGCTAATTTTTTTGTTTTAATCATCTAGTTTTATTACAATTAATTTTTTTTGTTGAAGTGAATATAAGGATTTACGTGATAGCATTACATTTAACCACCTACTAAAATTAGGATATTCGGTTAAATCAGTCTTAATTATTTTATGAATACTTGCTATAGCTGCAATATTAATATCTGCCATAGTAAACTTGTTCCCAACAATATTTTTTCTTTTTGATAGTTCATTTTCAAGTAATAATGTACATTGCATAATTTTGTATTTCGATTTTTGTACCAAACCATGATCTTTTTGCTCTTTTGGTAATGAGGCATTTCTAAAAATAGTCGTAACCAATGGTTGAAATTCAGAGATCATCCACAAAGTCCATTGATCAATAAGGGCTTTTTCTTCAAGAGTATTTCCCAGTAATTCTGGACTATATTTACGAGCTAAATGATAATTTATAGCAACAGATTCCCATAACAAAAATCCATTGTCATCAATACATGGTATCTTTCCATTTGGATTTAGTTTTAAAAATTCTTCTGACTTATGTTCGGCATTATATAGATCAAGAGAAATTATTTCATAATTAATTTGTAACTCCTCAAGAAGCCATAAACATATACCGACACATGAAGTTAGCCTACCACCACCGCTCACAGTATAAAATTTAATCATTATAATCTCCATTTAAATTTATAATTTTTGTCTATTGATTTTTTAGTTTAATTAGTTATACTGATAGTTATATTAACTACTTATTAGTATAACTAATTAATAGTAAAGATAATAATTAATTTTTGTAGGTAAAGTTAGATAAATTAAATTACAATAAGCTTATAAAAATTAATAGTACTCGGCTTTAATTGTAATTTTTAAAATTGAGAATAGATAAAATGAATGAAATAATTTCAAAAGAAGATATTATTAAATCTAATAAATATTTTTGTGACGCAATGAAACTGTATGATTTTAACAAAAGCAAATCATTCGACTTTCTTGAAAAATCTTCTGAGTTAAATCCCCAAAATTCCGATATATTATATAATATGGGCGTTATTTATTCAGAAAGTTTTAACTTCGATAAATCAATACAATGTTTTGAAAAAGCCTTACAAATTTCACCAAAAAATGAAAGTATTTTGTACAATTTAGCAAATCAATATTTTTTGAGTAATAATTTTGAAAAAGCTTTGACTGGATTTGAAAAACTAATAAGTCAAAATTCTAGAGCATTAGATGCTTTATATAATACAGCTTATATCTATATGAGAATAAAAAAAGATTATATCAAAGCAATAGATTATTTTAAAAGAGTTATAAAATTTGATGAAATTAATATTGATGCATTATTTAACCTTGCTCTTTGTTACTCTTTAAATGGAAATAAACAGGAGTCTAGTAAAATTTATGAAAAACTGTTAAAGATAGTTCCAGATCACTTCCCCGCCTGTTTTAATCTTGCTGTGTTATATAAAGAATCTGATAGAAAAGACAAAGCCATTATAATGTTCAGAAAATATCTTAGTCTACCTAATAAAAGTGAAGATAAAGAACAACACAAATTTATTAAATATGCTACAACTCGTCTAAGAGAACTGGAAAAATGAAACATAAAAAAATAATACATATTTAAGTTATTTACTATGAAAAATAAAATAAGTGTTTGTTTAATTGTCAAAAATGAAGAAAAAAATATTAAAGAGTGCCTTATAAGTATCAAAAATATTGCTAATGAAATAATAGTTTTAGATACTGGTTCTAATGACAAAACTAAAGAAATAGCTTCTAAGTATGGTCAAGTATATGAGTATCTTTGGAGAGATGATTTTAGTGAAGCTCGAAATATATGTATATCTTATGCAAAATCAGATTGGATTATGTTCATAGATGCTGATGAGATTTTATTGGAAGAAACAGCCAATTCAATTGATAGTTTTTTGGATTTATATAATTTTTATGGCCCCTTAGTATTTAACTTTAGAATCATTAATCACACAAAAGAAAAAATTTTACCTGAAGTATATCGAAATACTTTATTTAAAAATAATTTAGGTATAAAATTCACAAAACCTATAGGTGAATACTTACACATAGAAAATGGAATGCTTATTGTAAAAAAATGTCCTCAGCTTTTTATCATTCATAATAAATTAGAAGAAGAGGAAACTAAAAATAAATCAATAAAATATATTTCACTTATAAAAACAATTATTGAAAAAAGTAATAATATTGAAAAATGCTCTTATTATATTGAGTTAGGTGACTATCATGCAATAATAGACAAAAAAATAGAATCTTATAACTATTACAAAGAAGCATATGATTTAGCTGAAAGCATAAAAAATAATGTAAGTAGCAGCTTTTTTGAAAATATTTTAACAAGAATCGTTAATATTTTATTAATTAGTTGTGATTATCAAAAGTCTTTAATATATATAGAAAAAATTAGAGCTATTAATAGTTTTTTTTATAAAATACCAAGTTTTATTGAAAATAATACTGATAAATTATCTGAAATCATAAATGTATTTTGTTTGGGAGCTTATGCCTATAAAATGTTTTATGATAAGGAATATATTAAAGCTATACCAATTTATGAATATGTAATAGACTTTTTTAACGATAAAATTGATACTACTGAATTACAAATATATTTTTATAATACTCTTACAGATTTAGCACAATTATATTTAATTACAAAAAATGAAAAGGCAATAAATACTTTAATTTTACTATTTAGCTTAAAGAATAATTCAAGGGAGATATTAATACAAATAATTAAGTATTACACTGAAAAGGAAAAAATACATAGAGTGATCTATTTTTTGAATAATTCTACAAATAATTCCCCTGATATTTTAGAAATAATTGAGTTGTCTAAAAAAAATATTAACGTTGACAGATTAAAAAATAAAGTTAACGCCTTAGTTAAGACAGGTATTTATGTCTAATTTAATAATAAATAATTTTAATTCATCTGATAAAATTTTTAATAAAGTTTTTGGTATAGGATTATCAAAAACAGGTACAGCATCACTGGCTTATGCCTTAAGATTATTAGGTATATCATGTTTACATTATCCTGTTGATACAGAAACTATTAAAACTTCAGATGCCATAGTAGACGGGCTTGTCGCTGTTGATTTTCCTTATTATGATTATTATTACCAAGGCTCAAAATTTATCTATACTGTTAGAGATTATGATGAATGGATAGCTTCATGCAAAATACATTTTGAAATAAAATTGTCACCTCAAATATTAAAAAATTCAAAAGAAAAGATTCATAAATTATTCTGGGAAAATATGTTTCCTGTTTGGGGGACTGATACATTTAATGAGAATATTTGGAAAAAAACTTATGAAAATCATCAAAATATGATCAAAAAATATTTTAAAAATAGACCAGAAGACTTATTAATAATAGATATTTGTGCTGGAGAAGGTTGGGAAAAGCTATGTCCTTTTCTTGGTATTAATATGCCGAGAGAACCTTTTCCTTTTGAGAATATTACTCATAACCCATTTAAGATTATATCCAAACAAGTTAAAGCAAGTGTTGAAAATATAATCAAAGATGAGTCCCATGATCCAATTGTTATAGTAAATACTCCCGAAGGTAAAATATTATTTAATAAAGATATTTCTAAGCCTTTTTATTATAAAAACGCTTTTAGTTATGAAGAATGTGAAAAAATAATCAATGCTCCAGAAATAAAAATACAGTCTGAAGGATCAAATAAATCATTAAAAGTAACTAAAGTAAAATTTATTGACAAAAATGCTGAAACTAAATGGATTTGGGAAAGAATACAAAATTACGTTCAACTTGTAAATTCAAATCACTACAAATTTAAGCTATCTCATATTGCTGACGTTCATCTGATGGAGTATCAAAAAGATTGCTTTTTTAAATGGCATATTGATCTAAATGGTAGTGATTTTTTTGCCCTCAGAAAAATTAGTATAGTTATATTTTTATCTGATAAAAATGATTATCAAGGTGGCGATCTATTATTTGATATTACAGACGAAAATGAAACGCCAACAATTGATATGGAGCAAGGCTCAATAATTTTGTTTCCTTCTTTTCATTTACATAAGGTTTCGGATATAAAAAGCGGTGTTAGAAGAACTTTAGTAGCTTGGGTCTACGGAGACTCATTTTCTTAAAATAAAAATTGTTACTTCTAGAAACGATCAAAGTGGAACAATTTTCAATATTTATATGGCATTAGTTACTTTTATTATGTCATCTTTTCTATCTATCTTTAGGGCTTTTATGTCTGATATTATTTTACCCATGCGTGTAGCAATAGTATGAAATGCCTTTAAAGATTCTGATGAATTTGAAGTTGCAACTATCTGAACATTAAAATCTTTGGCAACTTTAAAAATAATACTCCATAACAATTCCATTGAAGAGTAACTAAGACCATTTTCTATATTGTCTATTAGTAAAATACCTTTTGGAATACTCATTATAGATATCATAACTGATAATATGATAGTAAAACTTGATCCTAGTAAATTTATAGGCATTAAGGTTTCAATTCCTATATCAGCATATATTATATTACCATTACCTATGGTTATACTTACAAGTTTAGGCTCAATTTGTCGTAAGTATTTTATTAGAGTATCTGTTTGTTTTATAAAATTGACCCTATCAAATCTTTCAATAATTTTATTTGTTAAGTTGTTTGGATTTAAATATATATTATTCACTAGCCCTTCAAAATTTGAAGATGATTTTGCATCAAGTTTAAAATTTACCATACCAATTGTTGAAATAATTTGCAATGGTAAATTTTCACCTTTTTTCATAGTAAATTTTGCTATAAGTTTTGTAGAAGATAATGGGTTGACTATAGTTTTATTATTTATATCCATGGAATTTGTCAATTCTATTTTTATTTCTAACTCCCTATTTTCATTATACTCATCTAACTCCGCTACAAATTTGATATTTTTTGACATATCCAGATTATGAAAAAAGCCTCTAAATAGATCTGGGAAAATCAATGTAAGACCTTTGTATCCGTTAGTCTGCAAAATAGCCTCTGTATTAGTTGGAGTAGAAAGTATATAAAAAGCATCAAGAATTGTAGTTTTTAGAGAATTATTTTTACCTAATATGAGGTTAAATTGTTTTAAATCTTCAAAATTAATAGATTTAATACCTTTAAAATTTTCTATGCTAACTTTTTTATACATTTGATTACTTCTTGATTTTTCTAATATAATTAGCTATACTAACTAATAGTTAATATAGCTAATAATTATTATACCTAATTAATAGGTTTACTAACTACTAATTTTTTATTGGTAATTAAAGATGAAGCCAAAAATTCATATACAAGAAGTGAATAAAGATAATTTTAATAAATTATTCCTCTTAGCAATGGATGAGTATCATAGAGATAAAACTAAATGTTTAATTTTGCTTAAAGAATGTATATTAATATCATCTGATAACTCGGATATATATTATAATTTAGGTACTATATCTTCAGATTTAAATAATTTTGATCAATCAATAAAGTATCTTGAAAAAGCTTTGGAAATATCTCCTGATAACGAAAATATTATTTATAATTTAGCTAACCAGCTTTTTAGAATTGGTGATACCAATAAATCTATAATCTATTATGAAAGAATAATAGAAAGTAATTTGCTTGCATTCGATGCTATCTACAATGCAGGTTCTATATATTTAACAATTAATAAAAACTATCCTAAAGCAATAAGTTTATTTGAAAGATGTATACAAATTAATGATACCCATTTAGATTCATATTTTAATCTTGCTAATTCATATTATTTTGATAACAATTTTAAAAAAGCTAGAGATACTTATGAGAAAATAATTATGATGGATAAAAATAATTTTCTAGCTTATTATAAACTATCAATAGTGTATAAATATTTGTTTGCAAAAAATGAATCACTTATTATTTTAAAAAAGTATATTGAACTTAGCAAAGGTATTATAGGGCAAGATATTTATCGTCAAGATGCCTTAAAGAGGATAATAGAAATCGAAAATTCTTAAAAAAAGCTCCTTAATAATTTAAGATTATTCTTACATACATTCGCTATTATTACTCTATCAATCAACTACATATATTTTTTATTTTGAATAATCAAAAATTTCACATATCATTATATCAATGATCAGAGTTTATTGAATGGTAAAAATTATGAGTAATGAAATAACAAATATTCTTTTAATTGAAGATGAAAAAGATATTGCAAGGTTTATTGAGCTAGAATTAACTTGTGAGGGCTATAAAGTTCATGTTGCTTATGATGGTATGCAAGGATTAATGTCAGCTAGACAAATAAATCCAGATTTAATAATATTGGATCGTATGTTACCACAAATGAATGGTATCGAAGTTTGCAAAAGACTTAGACAATCAACAGATGTTCCTATACTAATGTTAACAGCCAAAGGCGATATAACAGACAAAGTTGAGGGATTGGACGCAGGTGCCAACGATTATTTAGTTAAACCTTTTAATCTTGATGAATTATTGGCAAGAGTGAGAGTACAACTTAGAAGCAAAAAGCCATTTGAAAAGACAATTATGGAATTTATGGACTTGCACCTTGATACTACAACCAGAGAAATTAAAAGAGGAGATAAAAAAATAAATTTATCACCAAAAGAATATGATCTATTAATGCTTTTTATGAAACATCCTAAACATGTCTTAAACCGTGAAAGAATACTCGAAAATATATGGGGTTGGGACTTTGAAGGAGAAGATAATGTTTTAGAAGTATATATGCATAGTCTAAGAGAAAAAATTGAAGTCGATGGAAAACCAAGGATACTCCAAACTATAAGAGGTGTAGGATATGTTCTTAAGGAACCTACATGAAAATAAGGACGAGCCTAACTCTATGGTTTGCTGCAACTGTTGGGCTAATGAGTATTATTTCAAATTTGATTGTTGTTTTTAGTATCAAAGAATATTTGTATAATCAAAAAGTCGAAGAGGCAAAAGATAAAGCTAATGACGTTCAGCAGGTAATTATAACTTTACAAAAAGATCATCTTGAACAGGAGATCCCTTTTGAAATACAAGATCCTGATTTGCTATCTTATACTCTTTCAGAGCAAGGAACAGCACTTTATGAAGGAGCTTATGTACAAGTAACGGATCTAAATAGTAAAGTTTTTTCTAAATCTCCAAACCTAAAAAATAAAAACTTACCAATTTTAAAGCCTTCAACAATTGGACAACTAACGTTACTTTTACCCGTTAAAAATAAAGTAAATAATATCAGAGTTTTATATTATAGTAGCCCTTTGTATATAAATAAAGAAGTAATAGCTACTGTTCAGGTTGGGTTACCTTTAATAAAAAGTGAGAGGATTTTTAATCAAATACTTCTTTTTGAATTAATAAAATTATTTTTGTCTATTGTCATATCATTAATTATAGGAAGATTTTTATCTACTAGAGCTTTGAGTCCTATGGTAAAAATTGCCGATGAAGTACATAGCATGGCAGGTCAAAACCTTCTAAAATTATTAGATACAAGTAATTTAAATAAAGACGAGATAGGTCAATTAGCAGGAACATTTAATGAGTTATTATCTCGTATCTCTAAAGTATTTGATGTACAACAAAGATTTATTTCGGATGCTTCGCACGAATTACGCTCACCGTTAACATCGATCAGGGGGCATGCACAACTACTCTTAAAAAGAGGAAAAGATAATCCTGAAATGTTAAAAGAAGGTATGGAGATAATCATCAGAGAATCAGAGAGATTAGAGAGACTAGTTAATGATATGCTTATTTTAGCACGTTCAGGTCAAAGATCAGCAAAAAATAGTGACCTTGATATTATAAAATCTGTAAAACAATTAGTTTCTGAGTTACAACCTTTACATGACAATTTAAAATTTATTGATAGAGAGGAGCAAAAAGTTATCTTAATAAATGGTGATCAAGACTCTTTACGAAGAGTATTTATTAATTTAATTGATAATGCTTTAAGAGCTGTAGGCAATAATGGAGAGGTAATAGTTAAATATGATATAGACGAAGAAAATATTATATTTTATATTATAGATGATGGTATTGGCATAAAAGAAGAGCATTTAGAAAATGTTTTTGAGAGATTTTATCGAGTTGATTCTGCAAGAGATAGAGATAAGGGTGGTACTGGTCTTGGCTTATCTATTGTCAAAGAAATAATCAACTCTCATAAAGGTCAAGTTTCGGTTACCAGCACATTAGGAGAAGGCACAACATTTATGATAACCTTACCTTTTATCTAATTTAAATTATCAAACATACTAGCTAAAACTCATTCTCTTTGATAACTGGTGATATATTTGACCAATCCCAATATTTACCTTGATAATCAAAATATCTAAAAATAAATTTATATAAAAGGCTTAAAGTTTGTAAAAATATTTTATAATCTCCTTCCTTATAATCACTTCTATAAATGTCTTTTGACCTTTTTAAAAATGAATTAAGTCTAAATTCAGAATAATCAATATCTTTAAAAAGATTCTTAAAATTAATCTCGTTTACATTATTATCATTCTCTTTAAAAGAAATATGATCCAGACTACAATATTTTAATGTTTGTTCTAAATTTTTAAATGCTTCTGAAAGATTTACTTTTGCATTAATACCACTTAATTGATTAAATAATTTGGTAAATTCATATTTAATATTCTTATCTAAGATATAGTATTTTGGAAAAATGTCTTTAATAAAATTGGATAACTCTCCTGAAAAAGTTATTGGTATAGAAGAAAAAATATTACTTGTATCATGATAGATAACATCTCTGATATATTGACCTATAAGCTCATTTTTAAAATACCCTTTTACCATTAGCCAAGGTCTTTTGGTGCCATAAGCTAAACCTAATAAATCAAAGAAATTATCAACAATTTTTAAAGTATCATGATAATTAAGTTGCCCATCTTCACTTGTCACAATAAGAGTAGTTGTAAAATCGGTTTGAGCATCTAAATTATTAAAATTATCTTTATTATTAAATTTAGAGTTGCCAACTAGCTTAAACAAAAAGTTTTGATTATCAATATTTAATTTTATATCTGTATAGTTAATTATTTCTTCACCAAATGACATCTCATCATAACCAATTAAAAAATTAGGTATAAAAAAATCTAATCGATCAATTTTTTCAAAGTTACCTATCTGCAATGAATCACTAACAAATTTCATGCCATAAGAATATAAAAAAACTTCTTTCCATTCTTTTAAAAGCATTTTTTCACTATTTATGGATAAGCCAAGACTATCTATTTGACCATCCAAAATATAGTTTTCATAAGGTAAGTCATAAGGGTTGGTAATTGCTATTCCTGGCATTTTTACATTCAGATTAATGATATTGCCTCGATTAATTTCTTTTAGATCAAAATCTATGTTCCAAGATACATCATGATCCAAACCAAAATTTTTATGAGAAAGTTTACCTTCTCCTGAAAAAACTAATTTATTTTCCATTAAATATCCTAAATTTAATAATTACTAACTATTGTTGTTTTTTTATTTTGGTAAATGGAAATATTTGATGATTAATAAATCCACTAGGTACATAATCACCAACTACACCATATTTTTCAGGAAATTTTCGATTACCCATTTTTTCTCTACTAATTGCAGATCCAAAAATATAATCCAAAAATGAAAAATGAGCTGCATAATTTTTATCTATAGCTATATCATCTGATGAGTGATGCCAATGATGAAAATCAGGTGTCACCAGCAAATATTTGATTGGCCCCCAAGGCAAATGTACATTTGCATGATTAAATACAGCTTGAAAACCAACAATGATAATATAAGCATCCATTACCGATTTTTCAAAACCAAAAACATAAATTGGCCCTAATATACAAACTCTGGTAAAAATTAATTCCAAAACGTGCATTCTTGAGCCTGCAATCCAGTCCATTGTTTTTGCGCTATGATGAACAGAATGAAATTTCCATAAAAAAGGCATTTCATGATATGCTCTATGAGTCCAATATTGCATAAAGTCAGCAACAAGTACACATAAAAATAATTGTGGTAAAAAGCTTATATGTTGGATAAATTGCTGGAAATTACTTTGTATCATCCAACCAAAAACACGATGTATCATAAAATTGACAGTTAATAAGACCAATCCAACAATAAAATGATTTACAATAAAGTGAGTAAGATCTATTTGCCAATCTTTACGAAAAATAGCTTGGTTTTTGTATAAAGGAAATAATTTTTCAATTAAGATAAAAATCATAGTTGAGCCTAGTAAATCTAATATAAACCAGTCCATGCCAATATATGGTGTATTAGCTGGAAAATCTCCTACTGGGACTGCTGAACCTCCAAGAGCTGTAGATAATAAAATCATAAATAAAGAGGCTATATTTAAATTTCTATGTCGATTCAAAATTATATTAGCAAAAGATATACCACCTGCAATAAGCATAGAATAAAACATAATTTGGCGTAAAATATCTACAGAATAATTTTGTCTTAACTCAGGAGTTGTTAAATATTCAGGAAAGTGAAAAGCAATTACACCCAAAAAAGACAAAATAGCTAGCCCAAGTGCAATAACACCGCTAACTAATCCAGACCCTTTTGTTAAAGCACCACTTTCTTTAAATAGATGCGTGGTTTCTTCAACAATATTACCAGCCAATTTTATTGGTGCTACTACAACATTTTTTACAGCTTTTCTTTTTCCAACTTTTTTCATTGGTTTATTTCTCTAAAAATTAAATATTTACACTTTTCACAACTCATGAACTATATTTTATCATAACACTCAAGACAATAAAAAAGCCTAACTCTTTTTGAGAGTTAGGCTTTTTTACTTTTGTGGATTAAAAATAAATAGATTAATCTTATGTGTCAGTTGTTTATTTTGTACTATCTGAATCTGTATCTGAGCTGTCTAAAGAAGCTTTTTCAGGTGCTTGTTCTTTACCATCTTTAGTTACAGTTTGGGTTGCAGATCCATCTATATCTACAGTTGAACTAACAGTACTATTTGAAGCAGTATCAGTTGTAGTAGCACTTACAGCAACATCAGCTGTAATTTTTGAACTAAGGCTATGTGTGGTCACTTTACCATCTTTGTCTGTAGTAGTTATTGTTCCTGTACCTGTACCAGCACCATTTGCATCAACGATTCTTTCTTCATGTGATACTCTTTTTCTTCCATCTTTCCAAGTTGTTGTTGAGTCGGTCACAACTTTTTTTACTCCAGTAATAGGATCAATAGTTACTATTCTAGTTGAAGTTCTGGAATATAGATTATGAGTTATTTTTAAACTATGTTCTTTACCAACAACTTTTCCATCAGCAGTATTAGTAGTTACAGAAAATACATTTTCTCTGGTAATATTTGCTTTATCATTTTTAAATTCGATCTTAGTTGTTTTTGTAGTTGTTCCATCACCATTATCTTTTGTTTCAACATCACTAGTTCTAACAACATTGTTTTTTCTTTTTAGTGTTTGTAATTTATCTTTCAAGATTAATTTAACAGCAGCTAATTTTGATCTTAATTTATCTTTTTCAGCAGCAAATTTAACTGGATCTACTGTTACTGTACCATCAGCATTAAGAATTACAGCACCTGAGCTAATAAGATCTTTTCTTACTTTTCCTCTTGAAGGATTTATGTTGGTTGTTGCAGTTGTTGCTGCTGCTGTTGCAGTTGTTGCTGCTGCTGTTGCAGTTGTTGTTGCTGCTGTTGCAGTTGTTGTTGCAGTTGTTGTTGCAGTTGTTGTTGCTGTTGTTGCAGTTGTTGCTGATGGATTGACAGAAGTTAGAGCACGTATTTCACCCATAGCTTTAGTTCTAAAACTGTCAGCACTTACTGATTCACTATCAGAAAATGTAGCTTCATCATCATTGTAGGCAGTCATTGAGTCTTTAGCATTTGCTACAGATAATTCTTGTACAGTTGCTCCGTTTGATGAATCACCTGTTTTTACTGAACTACTTGTAGTTGAAGCTGCTGGGTTAGTAGTTTGAGGAGAACATCCTGAAATAGCACCTACACCAATTAATAAAGCTAAACTAATACCAAGTAAACTGTTATTTTTCATTTAAAATCTCCTATCGATTTTTTATTTTTTTTAATATAACGAACCTCATAATTTAATATTAAACTATTGATGTTTACATTAACGTTTACATGATAGCTAAAAAAAAGAATACATCTCCATTAATTACATAATTATTTAAGAAGAATACTTTTTAAAAATTAAACTGACATTATGACCGCCAAATCCTAAACTATTTGATAAGACATAATTTATTTCTAGTTTTCTTGATACATTTGCGACATAATCCAAATCACAATCTGGAGCTGATTCATGATAATTAATAGTTGGGGGAGCAATATTATTTTTTAGAGCTAGAGATGATATAATTGCTTCTATACCACCTGATGCACCTAATAAATGACCTGTCATCGACTTGGTTGAGCTAACAATTATTTTATTTCCAAAAACTCTTTTTATGGCAAGGCTTTCAGTTTTATCATTAAGCTCTGTTGATGTACCATGTGCATTAATATAATCTATATTTTCGTGTGTAATATTTGCATTTTTTAAAGCTTTTAGCATTGATTTTTCAACACCTTTTCCTTCTGGATCAGGTGATGTGATATGATAAGCATCGCAACTCATTCCATATCCTACTATTTCAGAAATTATATCTGCACCACGATTAAGAGCATGTTCTAACTCTTCAAGAATAATTATGCCTGCTCCCTCCCCCATGACAAATCCATCACGATTAAGGTCAAATGGTCTGCTTGCCTCTCTTGGATTTTCATTATTTGTTGACATAGCCTTGGCTGAACAAAATCCAGCATAACTAAGAGGTGTAATAGCTGACTCTGTACCACCTGTAATCATTACATCGGCATCATCATTAACTATTAGTCTAAAAGCTTCTCCAATAGCATTAGCAGCTGAGGCACAGGCTGTAGTAATACACATATTTGCACCTTTTGCACCAAAGTGAATGGCTACATAACCAGCAGCAATATTAGGAATAATCATAGGTATAGTAAAAGGACTTACCCTATTTACACCTTTTTCAAGCATAATTGAATGCTGATTTTCAATAATACTAAAACCACCGATTCCACATCCTATTATTACACCAACTCGATCTTCAATAGATTTAATATCCAATTTGGATTGTTCAACAGCCTCTTTTGATGCAGCTAGAGCAAATTGACAAAAACGATCCATTCTTCGAGCATCTTTTTTATTAATAAAATCTTCAGGATTAAAGTTTTTTACTTCTCCACCAATTTTGGTTGGAAAATCGGTTGTATCAAATAATGTTACATAATCAATACCGCTTACACCACTACAAATATTCTTCCAAAAAATATCGGTTGAGTTTCCTATTGGTGATATTGTTCCTGTACCTGTGATAACGACTCTTCTATTCATAATTTACTTTATTTTTTCATGGATTAATTATTATATGATAACCCAAACTTAATTAAAATTGAAAAAATATTTTTAAAAGAAGTTATATAAATTTAGTATCTAAAATCAGGAAACTCATTCATTAATCTTGATTGTGAAATTAATATATCTCCAAGATCATCCGAGGTAATAAACTCTAATCTAATTAGTATCTCACCAAGCATAATATTATTTTTTTGCTGTTCCATTAATGCTTCTTCAAGTTGGGATTCATTAATATAATTTTCCCTCAATAATAAAGCACCTAATCTATTATCTCTTTGTTGTACTTGCAAAGCATCTAACAATTGTTCTGAATTACAATAACCTTTATTTACAAGAATAACTCCTAATAACGTACCAGTTCTTTGTTGTTCTTGAATAGCTTCGTCTACTTGCAGAGATGTAACTATTTCTGAGCGAATAAGAATTTGACCTATCGATGTTTCTTCTCTTTGTTTATGTAGACCTTTTATTAATTCTTTTTCAGTACAATAACCTTCTTCAAGTAAAATTTGACCAAGCAACTTATTTTTTTTTATTTCTTTTATTTCTAAAGATTTTTTTAACTGTTCAGCTGTAATAATATGTATTTTAACTAGTATTTGACCTAGCCTGTAGTTATCTTCTTCTTTTAAATTTATATTTTTATTTGACATAAAATACCCAAAATAATTTATTCTTCAACTTCGTTACTATTAGTATTGCCTAAACTTGTACTACTACAATTTCTATTGTCATAAGGAGGTATATTTTTATTATTTATTGATGCAAATTTTAGTTTTTGATATTCTTCGATATATTGAGTTGCAATTGGTACTGATTTTATGATAAGAGTACTCTCATTATTATTTTCTTCAGCATTATTTGAAAAATTATAAGAACCAGTAATTACGGTATTTCCATCAATGATAAAAACTTTATCATGCAATAATGCTTGATTACCATCTATATAAACAGGTATTTTTTTATCATTAAAGGTTTTGTATAGCGAATATGGGCTAATCATACAACCATCAAATATACCTTCTATCTTTACACCAGCTTTAATTTTATTATTTATTACTAATTCAATATCTTTATCAGTAAATGAAAAAGCCATAAATTTAATACTCTTTTTTGCTTTTTTTAATTCATCAATAATCGCAGCTTTAGCACCACCTTTTGGTGAGAAAAAAGGTCTAATATTGGTACCATCAACATTAACACTTTGAAAAGGTATTTCATGTTTATTAGGACCAAAAATACCTTGTTCAAACATTCTATTAAATTCGGCTGTGTAATCTGTTGATAATTTGATTGAATGGATCTTTAAAACATTATTATTATCTCTGAATAATGAGTTATGAGTAAGATTTGAAGAGCCTGTGATAACCGTATTATTATCCATAATTACAAACTTACTGTGCATTAGAGCAGTGCGGTTATCACCTTTTATTTCGATACCAACTGCTTTCATATCTTCAAGAACTTGTCTTGGCATACTAGATTTTATTTTATCATTAAAATTATCAGAGTCAGTAACTATTCTTACTTTAACGCCTCTTTTATGAGCTTTTATCAATGCTCCACAAGCAGCTTTGTCATCAATATCAAAAATAGCAAGGTCCAAACTGGACTTAGCTGAATTTATTATTTGAATAAAAGCTTTATCAGGACTGGTCGCAGAAGAATTACCTGTCATCTCATTTTCAGTATAAAGACCTTTGTAAGCATCATTAAACTTAATATTTATATTACCTAATTCTGTTACAGAGGAAGTGTTAATAATATTTTGATTATTAATCTGGTTTATATCTACATTTTCTGATGTCGAGCAAGCACTAAGCATTAATAAGGTTAATATTCCAAGCTTTAGACTTTTGTCTTTAAAATCTAACATTTTCATTATATTCTAGCTCCACAAGATATTCATTTCTAATTATAATCTTAAAACAAGATAAATTATTAAGATTAAGTAAATTATAGATTTAGTTTTAGTAAAAATTTAAAAAATACTTTCTTAAACTTTACAAAGAGTTTAATTTCTGTCATGGCTATATATTATATAATTAATCAAACCAGATTATGTTTAACTTTATATTGAGGAATTATGGCTATAAAAATAGGAATTATTAATCAAAAAGGTGGTGTTGGAAAAACAACTATTTCTAACGCTTTGTCTTATGAAATCTCTCATACTAAAAATTTGAGGACACTATTAATTGACTTTGATCCACAGGCAAGTCAAACTATATTATTTAACTTAAATCCAAGAGAATACATTAAAGACAATCAACACAATATAGCAAAAATATTTGAAAAACAAAATATATTACCAATAAAAATCAGAGAAAATCTTGATTTTATACCTGCCAATCTTGAGTTATCAAGTCAGTCAGAAAGTACTGTTGTAGGTAAGGACAAGATGCTACAAAAATTTTTAAATAAAATAGAAGACAATTATGACATTATTTTAATTGATAGTAATCCTTCATTTAGTTCATTAATGACTAATGTTGTTCTTGCTAGTGATTATTTGGTTATACCTATTGGTACATCAGCCCTTGATGAAGCTGGTGCTCATGGTTTTTTTCAAATCATAGAAGATATTGCTGATATTTATGAGAAAGCTCCAGCAAAAATATATATCTTACCAACCAAATATGATAGAAGAAGAAAAGATGATCGAGAAGTATTGTCTATCTTACAAAATGAGTTATCTGAATACCTTAGTACATTAGGAAATCTAAAAAAGTCTGAATTTTATGTTTTGCCTACCATTCCCGAAAGAGCTGTGGTTAAAGATGCGGCTGCCTCAAGAATGTTTTTAAGAGAATATGTTGAAACTTATGAAAAAACACAAAAAGGATTGGTCTTAACTTTTGAAGAAATATCCAAAGAGTTAACCAAAACATTAATAAATCAAGATGTGTCTATTAAATCAAAAAAGAAAGTAAAAGTGGCAGGTAAAAAATAATGTCAAAAGTTCAAAGAGTTTCGGTTTTTAGAAATGCAATAGAAAAAATTGAAGAAGCAAAAGAAAAAAATATTATTTTAGAGATACCCATTAAAGATATTGATAACCCATCTTTTCATGACCGAACAACTGTTTCAGAAGCTGATATATGGCATCTAGCAAATAATATTAAACTCATAGGTTTGATTAATCCTGTTATTGTTAGAAGAAAAAATGCTCGATATGAAAGAATATCAGGCTTTCGCAGAATTGAAGCAATAAAAAAACTTGGTTTGGATAAAGTAAATTGTTTAGTTGTTGATGCTGATGAAAAAATGTCTCTTTTGATAATGCTTTCAGAAAATATTCAAAGAGAGGATTTAAACCCTTATGATGAGGTAGTTTCATTATTACAACTAATATCAGTTAATCTTGAGCTATCTGAGGATGAAGTTAAATCGCTACTTTATCGTATAAAAAATTATATTTCAGGAAATGTTAAAGAGCTTTCAGAAGATGAAAAAGATACTAGAGAATTAGTTAATGGAATACTTGCGAAAACTGGAAAATATAATTTTCAAGGTTTTATCAACAGAATGAGAGTACTAAATCTTAATCCGATAATAATTGAAGCAATGAGAACAAAAAAATTACAATATTCTCATGCAGTTGAACTAAATAAAATTAAGGATGATGAAATATTAAATAAGTTATTGGATGAAGTTATTAATAATAATATTTCAAAAGATGAGCTAATTAATAAAATAAAATCTATTAGAGGAACAACAGTTAAAGCTAATCCATTTAATGAAGTAACCAGAAAGCTAAGATACTTTCATAATTTACCCAAAGAAAAGCAAAGTTTAATTGAGACAAAAATAAAAGAGATTTATGAATTGTTAGAGATTTAAGTTAAGAGATCTAATCTATCTAAGTAGATTAGATTTTACAAAGTAATTATTTTTTATTTTTTTCATAGTTCGCAATTCATCATAGCATTCTAATCCCCCTAACTCCTAATCCATCCTAGCCTTCCTTTGCAAAGGAAGGAATAAGATAAAGTGGGGACAAGATAGAAGGAAGGAACTAAATAAAGGAATGAGATAAAAACACCTTTTTCACAAATTATTCGTCTTAATTTGTACAATTCGTAAAATTCGTGTCAAAAAAAATCATTAGGAATTAAAAATAGACCTAATTAATCAAAAATACTTGATGGGCCTGTTTTTGGCTTATCTGTACTCGGATTACTAGGGTTTGTAGGATTTACTGGAGGTTGAGCCCCAATTCCACCCGGTGCATCCCAACTTCTGTTACCTGCACCACCTGTTTGTTGCTTTCTATTCTTTGATTGCTTTTTAAGCTGATCATTTAGCATATTAAGCATACCCTTATCTTGCTTTTCCTTCATTAACTTGGCTACAATTTGAGCTACAGCCATATAAAACTCAGGAGGTATAGATCTATCAACAATACAGACAGGATATAGTGCTCTTGCTAAATCAACATCTTCAAAGATCGGTATTTCATGTTTTATTGCTATCTCTTTAATAAAAATAGCTGTAGCATCTTCACCTTTTGCCATTACTAAAGGAGCTTCCATCTCTGCTTCATACTTGATAGCTATAGCATAATGGGTAGGATTTGAAATAACAGCTGATGAATCAGGAACAGCTTGCCTTATCTGACCTCTTGAGATCTGTCTTTGTTTTTGTCTTTGTTTGGCTTTGACATGAGGATCTCCTTCACTTTGTTTGTATTCATCTTTTACCTCTTGTTTTGACATTTTGAGAGATTTTTCAAATTCCCAGCGTTGATAAAAATAATCAATACCAGCAATAATGATCATTGCCCCAGCAACTTTTTTTGCTATTTTTAAAACTAACACCGATACAAGTGTGAATGATGATTCGGGTGGCTCTCTAATTGTTGAAATAATATAACCGATATTATCTCTTAGTACTGTATAAGCAACCCAGCCAATAACAACGGTTTTAACAAAGCCCTTAACTAACTCAACTACGGATTTAAGTGAAAGGATTCTTTTAAAACCCTTAATTGGATTTATTTTATTTAGATCGGGTTTTAAGGTTTTGGTAGTAAATAATACACCTACCTGTAATAACTCAATTAACATAGCTGTAAAAAATACACACAAGAGTATTGGAATGACACAAATAATCATAATAGTTGTGTATCTCAAAAAATATTTAACTGATAAACCTTGTGTTAAATTCGTATACGGTAGTTCTTCAAGTGTTTGTGTAAAGAGCTTAAATAAGTTTTCATAGATTTTTTTACCAAACCAAGACAAAGAATACGCAGAAATTAAAACTAATGCTGCTGTATTTACTTCTTTACTCTTTAAAACCTGACCTTTTTCACGTGCTTCCCTTCTTCTCTTGGGCGTGGGATCTTCCGTTTTTTCACTATCGTCAGCCAATTAAAACCACCTTGTAATTTTATGACGTTCTCTATAATAATATCATATTATTTTTTTGTTATGTTAGAGATATTATTTAGTTTTTCTTATTGTTAATATTTTTTGGGGTATAATTATC
>JACMQJ010000421.1 GCA_014377055.1 Candidatus Sericytochromatia bacterium | reverse complement strand
TCAATTAAGTGTTTATCAAGAGTTAGGTAATATGGTTCTTAATCGTTCTCTTAAGCAAATAGGAACTCTTGGTGGTGGTAATCATTTTATTGAAATTTGCTTGGATGAGATAAATAATGTTTGGATTATGCTACATTCTGGCTCAAGAAATATTGGTAATGAAGTTGCAAATATCCATATCAAAAAAGCAAAAGGTGAAATGAAAAAAGCCCTTATTGAGCTTGAAGATCCTGATTTGGCTTATCTTAGTGAACAAACGCAAGAATTTAAAAACTATGTTCATGACTTATTTTGGTGTCAAGAATATGCACTAAAAAATAGAAAGGTTATGTTTGAAAATATTGTCAATTCAATGAAAAAAATATTACCCCATCTTGAAATTATTGGAGAAGTGACATCTTGTCATCATAATTATGTTTCAATCGAAAATCATTTTGGAGAAAATGTATATGTGACTCGTAAAGGGGCAATTAAAGCTGATATTGGTGATATTGGTATCATACCAGGATCAATGGGAACAAAAAGTTTTATTGTTAAAGGTAAAGGACATCCTGATTCATTTAATTCTTGTTCACATGGTGCAGGTAGAAAAATGTCCAGAACTAAAGCAAATAAATCATTTACAGTCGAAGATCTGATTGAGCAAACCAAAGGTGTTGAGTGTCGTAAAGATTCCGGTGTTATTGATGAAATACCTGGTGCTTATAAGGATATAGATGAAGTGATTAAAAATCAACAAGACTTGGTAGAAGTGTTAGCTGTTTTAAAACAAGTGTTGTGTGTAAAAGGCTAGTTTTAAACTATGGTTTGCCTTTCTTAACTAACAATGGGTTAAAACCCCTTGTTCACAGATATATGGACTTTTTAAACCATTTTTTAACAAGTATACTAAATATTATAGAAAAATTTATAGAAATGAGATTATATGAAAAAATTTGTAAAAAGTATTTTAATACTTTTACTATTAATACCCGCAACCCCAGTTTTAGCACAAAATGATACAGAGCTTGATTATAAAGAAATAAATATTGGAGCACCTCTTAATAGTATTAATTCTGAGGTTTCAGGATTTACATGGTATAAGGATTATTTAATAGTTTTACCTCAATTCCCTGCATTCTCACAAGAAAAAAGCAAGGTGTGGTCTGATGAAGGTTATATCTATGCAATAAAAAAGAATGATATTATTAATTCAATTAATGGTATACAAAAGAGTGCTATAAATCCAATTAAAATAAAATTAATTGCTCCAGGTCTAACCAAATTGTATGGTGCAGAGGGTTTTGAAGCTATTACATTTATTAATGATAAAGTTTATCTTGTTTTAGAATCCAAAGATAGAAGAATGTTTGATTATTTAATCCCAGGTAAAATATCATCTGATATGTCAAATATTACTCTTGATACCAAGAACGCAACTATCATAAATACACAATCCGATATAGATAATGCCTCTGACGAAACAGCTTTTACTTTAAATAATCAAGTAATAACCATTCATGAAGCCAATGGCAAAAAAGATAATTTGCATCCATTACACCCTGTTGCTCATGTTTTTAATTCAGACTTAAATTATTCAAAAGAAATACCTTTTCCAAATATCGAATATCGAATAACTGATGCAACGACCCCAGAGAATAATTATTTTTGGGTTATTAATTACAGGTATCCAGGTGAATCAGGATATAGATCTGATAAAGACAAAATATTTCAAAAGTATCCAGCAGGTAAAACCCATCATGAAAAAAAACACGTTGAAAGGTTAATTAAATTAAAATATACAGATAAAGGTATTGAAATAGTTGATACACCACCCATTCAATTAAAGCTTATAGAACAACCAAGAAACTGGGAAGCTTTAGCCAAAATTGATAATATTGGGTTTATAATTGCAACAGATCAGAATGCAAATCCAAGACAAGGGGTAAAAACTATTTTTGCTTTTATTGCTTTTAAAGATAAATAACTTGACATACTCCAACGATTGAAACACTTTGGATTCTAAGTTACTAACAAAATCTATAATGTCCCCTTTAAAGGGACGAACAATTTCAGATTTATTCCCTTGAGAGAATAGGTTAAAAATGTTAGTATACTGCTATTCCCGTTTAAACAAACTACACATAAATCTATAATCTACAGTTATTTCAGCAAAATATCGTATTTAATTCTTAAGAGAATAGCAGTATATAAGTATTTTAATGATTTTTGTAAAAAATAAATTAATAGTAGATTACACTTTAAAAAACTATTTATCTTAAATATAAATTTTTGTTATCCTGAGCTAAAAAGTTTTTTCTGATTTTAGTTACAAAAAAGCTCATTGATTTATAAATCAATGAGCTTTTTAAATTTAGAATTTATTTTCTTTTTTTAGGACTAAAAGATTTTATTCTATTTTTTTTCTTTGGCTTTAGTGTCAAACCATCAGAACTAACCTCAGATTCTTCATCGGAAGATATTAAGTCAATTACAGTTGGCACTTCGATTTGAACAGGTTTTGTAGCTACTTTAACAGGTTCTTGAGGTTTAACTATTGGTTCATCTATTTGGATATTTGCATCTACATCTTCAGTCACTACAGGAACTTGCTTTTTTCTTCCACGACCAGGCTTTTTCTTTGCAGGTAAAGCAGTTTCGGTTGTTGATAAATCAATTAATTCCAAAACAGCAGGTTCTGGAGTTAATATAGGAGCTTCAACAATAACAGGCTCATGATTTTTAACTTCATTAACTTGTTCAATAACCTCTTGATGAGCAACTACTCTTTCAGCTTGAATATGTGGTTGCTCTTCATAATTAGTCACTAAATTAGGTTGTTGATCCCTATTTACAGCATTATGACGGTTTTGATTAGGATGACGATTATCATTCTGATGTCTATTTCTGTTATTAAAATTATTTCTAGGTTCTGAATGACTATTTTCATTTGAACGATCCCTATTATCTATTTCAACTTCACTTCTAATAGAATCTCTTCTAACTGGTTCAGCAAATTTGTGAGGCATATTTTGGTTAAGATTAGATGATCTTGGCTCATTTTGCGGTCTTGAATCTACTGGATCATTAGTCTGTCTCTGATTATGAGGCTGTCTATTGTTTCTATCATAAGGTTGTTTTTTTACAAATTCCTTCTTATTTTTATTAAATCTATTATTTCTATGACCTCTATCAGTTGGCTCTTCTATAGATTCAATATATTGTCTTTCTTCATCAGTTAATTCAATAACAAAATGTTCTTTTTCATCAGTTTCCAAATGAACATCATTATTTTCATAAGAAACAGATGAGCTTTGTGCTACATCATGATCATAATTATCGTTTATTTCTTGAGTAATTTCAGATTTTTGCTCATGGTCATAGTTGTTGTTATTACGGTCATATTTAGGATAGGATATTTGTGTATGATCATTTTCCTGTTTATATTCTCTTACTTGTCTTGGTACATTTGTCATTTTGTCTTCAACATAATCAACGCTACTGGTTATTTCTTCAAGTATTTTTGAGTTTGGTAATTCAGCTGGTGCAGAAGGTCCAAAATTAGAAGCTCTTTTTCTGATACTTTCATTGCTTAAAAGATCTGATCTATAAACTGAATTTCTAATTCGACCAACACCATCACAATAAGGACATGCTGAGGTAAGTAATTCACTAAGACTCTTCTTTTGTCTATGTCTAGTCATTTCGAGTAAGCTAAATTCAGAAAAATAGCCTATTTGAGGTTGTGCTTTATCTTCTTTAACTGATTGTGCCAATAGTTGCCATACTATTTGTTGTTCTCTTGGATCAATCATGTCAATAAAGTCAATTACTATCACTCCACCGATATCCCTTAATCTTAGTTGTATAGCAATTTCAACAGCAGCTTCTTTATTAGTCTGTAGTATAGTTTCACTTAGACCAGATGTTCCTCTGGTATTACCTGAATTAATATCTATGACAGTTAAAGCCTCTGTTTTTTCAATAATTAAATAACCCCCACTTGGTAATGCAACTCTAGTTTGCAATGCTTTTTCAAGCTCACCAAATAAACTGTATTGATGTGAAAGTGGCATAGGGCTTTTGCTAAGATGAACAAATCTAAAAGCGTTGTGTGACCATGATTGTAATAACTCTACAGCTCTATCTCTTGTTTCAAGGGTATCCACTGTTATTTTGTCAACTTCGGTTGTTATACCATCTCTTAAAACTCGATATAATAAATCTTGATCTCTGTACAAAACAGCTGGTGCATTTGCTGTTTCTGACATTTTTAATATTTCATGCCATCTTTTTAATAAATAATCTAAATCTTCCTTAAGAGCTTCTTCAGATTGTCCCATAGCTTCTGTTCTAACGATAATACCATAACCTGATTGACATATTTTTTTGGAAATATATATCAGTCTATCTCTTTCAAAAGAATCAGTAATTTTTTTTGATATTCCTATTTTTCTTTCATAAGGTGTTAATACCATATATTTACCAGGTATTGTAAGCATTCCAGTTAATCTAGGTCCTTTTGTACCCGTTGCTTCTTTGGCAATCTGAACCAAAATATTTTGTTTTGGTCTAAGATAATTTTTAATATTAATTTTTCTCTTAACATCTTTGATAGTTAGATCAGTTACATGAATAAAACCGTTACGATTTTTGCCGATACTAACAAAGGCGGCATCTATAGATTGAATTATTGAATCAACTTTACCAAGTAAAATATCTCCTACAAGTTGTTCGCCTTCATTCATGAAAAATTCAAGAATTTTACCGTTTTCAAAAGTTGCCGCGATATTTTCACGTTCACTTATTACAATTTCTTTAGCCATGGTTTATGTTATAGCTCCTTATAAAAATATATATATGGAAAGCTATCTACTATAGGGATAAGTTATAGAATATTCGTTATTAGCTAAAATTCTTTATTATAAAACTAAATATGGTAATAAGCGATGATAAAAAATATCATCTAAATCATTTATTACTAAACTAGTAAAAATTTCATTACTAAACTAAAATAATCCAAAAAATCTTAAAAATTTTATCCTTATTAAATAGCTTTCGCTAAAATGTGAATTTCTTTTTATTTTAAAAAAGTTTTTGAGAATCTATATTCAAATATTCTCATAGAGTCATTCACTGACCCCTCTATGTCAAAAAAAATTTTGACTAAAAATCTTTTACAACTAAATTACTTAAAGAGTTAATAATCAAAACAAAAAAGTTAAGTAATTTTATAAACATTATACAACATAATTTTTAATATTGAGAATCTCTTTATTTTTTATCTATGATTTAAATAAATCTATCTATCTTAATTTTAACAATACTATGAATAGGTGTTGGACTTAATCTAAACCAATACTTAGTCTTGCAGCCTTATTTACATTTCTATTCTTATGAGCTTCGTCAGTTAATTTATTTAAATCGGTCTTAACAAGTTTTTTGGCAATAACAATATCAGCTCCTAAAGTTGCACCAACAGCACCGCCTATAGGGCCTGAAACTATTGTCCCTGTTCCAAATCCAATTATCCCACCAGCTACTATTATGGCATCATCAGCTAAGCTTCCACTAACTTTAGAAATAAATCTTGTAACTCCTGATGAAGCAGGATCAACATAATTAAAATTTTTGTGAGCCATAGGTGGAGTTTTATAAACGAGATTGTTATTTTGAGTTTCAGATTTAGCAGAAATAAAATAATCTCCAATTGTTCCTTTTGAAGCTCTTCCAGAGGTATTAGGTGCAGATTCTATCTTGGGATCAGGTCTAAAAAATCCCTCAATAGAAGTAGTTGATTTAGTTGCTTGTTGATAAACTGGTATAGTAAGTTTTCTTGCCCCTTCATCAGACTCTTTACATGGCACATATCCCATACGAGTTGTCCAATCCCCCCAATTACCATCATTTGATTTATGATCTGTGCCTGCAATATTTTTGGCTATATCAACAGATTTTATGTATCTTTTATCAGCACCAAGATTTGGTAATAATGGTTCTCCATTAGGATTATTTGCGTCAAATAATCTAACTGTACCTGTCATAGCACCAGTGAGATCATGTATTTTGTTATAAATTGGCTGTGCAAATAATTGTTCAAAACTAACAAAGTCAAGATTGGCTTGCTGAATTAATTTATCGTGTTTTTGCAATAAATCATTTTTTTCTTTTGATTGGCTTGGTAATGTTTTTGCTAATTCAGAAATATTGTGAGCTTCTGTATAACCATTAAAAGCTTTATGAATTAACTCTCTATTTTGTTGAGCCATTTTAGGTATCATTGCTTCTTCTTGAGTGTTTAATGATCGTCCTAAATGAAATTGCCACTGTTTTTTTACAGAATCATTGCTCCAAAGACCTTGAGGATTATTGAGCATTTTATCAATATTTTTTAGACCTTGAGCCTTACCTTTAGACTCTCCGTCCATAAAAGTTCTAAAAAGAGGAATAGCATTATTATATATTTCTGTATTACCTTCAACCAAAGCGGTTCTGAGTCGTTGCACATCTTTCAATCCATCTTCAATTAATCTTGGGTCAAGATGCTTATTTTTAGCTCCTTCATTAACAATCGCTTCAGCAAGTAAACTAAATTGACCAATCATACCAGGTTTACCAATGATATTTGTGAGAGCTTTGATAGCTTTAGCATCTGGTACTGGTTGTACAAAGCCATTGGTAAGTTGTTTGACAGCATCAAGCCCCGTTTCTATATTACCAATTTGTAAACCAGCTGATCCAGATCCTGATTTGGCAAAAGTAATCCAACTTGGAGTTGTACCATGCACACCATCTCCCAGATAATCCTTAGTAAAATTAGCATCCATTTCATGATACGTATTAGTGATATACACATTACCCGAAGATCCCGACATAGTAGCTTTATCGCCAGGTGACCAAAATTTGGCATCACTTAATTGAGAATATATCAAAGGCTTACCTGTTATAGGTTTAAAGGCTGATGACTTACCTGCTCCGTTCAAAGCGTCAACTTGGTTATTACCTCTAGCAATAGCAATTGGTTCGGCATTACTGACAAGATTAAATGAGGTAATAGAGCTTCCAGGCTTCATATCAGTGACTAAAATTTTATCTTTGCCTGTTTCATCTTTAAACTTAAGAATTCCTTCTTCGCCAGGATTTTTTTTTGCATAATCAATGGCTTCTTGTAAATTATCGCAAACTACAGTTTTACCATGAGTTGATTCCAGTGCATCTTTTTTTACTCCATATTTTAGAGCATTAGAAGTATTAACTGGAGAAACAGACATTAAAAAAATCCTTTTATTTCAATTTAGACAAAAAATATTAGTTACAAATTAATTATAGATAATTATTTAAAAAACTTTCCCTATCTAATAATTTATTTTTTGGTATATTTTAAAGCTTAAAAAAGCTGAATCGAAAATGAATTTATGATAATATCTTAATTATTTTTATAGAGATAGGAGATTAATAATGAAATCACGTGCAGCGATAGCTTTTGCGGCAGGCAAAAAACTAGAAATTGATGAAATTGATGTGGCATCTCCAAAAGAAGGAGAGGTTTTATTAAAAGTCGTAGCTACAGGAGTTTGTCACACAGATGCTTTTACTCTTTCAGGTGAAGATCCAGAAGGAATATTTCCATCAATTTTGGGTCATGAAGGTGGTGCTATAGTTGTTGAGATTGGTAAAGGTGTAACATCTGTCAAGCCTGGAGATCATGTTATACCTTTGTACACTCCTGAATGTGGTAAATGTAAATTTTGTTTGTCAGGCAAAACCAATCTTTGTCAAGCAATCAGATTGACTCAAGGCAAAGGTTTAATGCCTGATGGTACTTCACGTTTTTCTTATAAAGGTCAAACAATTTTTCATTATATGGGTACTTCAACATTCTCAGAATATACAGTTTTACCAGAGATAGCAGTTGCAAAAATTAATCAAGCCGCACCTTTGGATAAAGTTTGTCTTTTAGGATGTGGAGTTACAACTGGTTTGGGTGCTGTCTTAAATACTGCAAAAGTTGAAGAGGGTGCAACTGTAGCTATTTTTGGCTTAGGTGGTATTGGTCTTAGTGCCATTCAAGGAGCAGTCATTGCCAAAGCTAGTCGTATTATTGCTGTTGACCTTAATTCCTCTAAATTTGAAATGGCAAAAATGTTAGGTGCAACAGATTGTATTAATCCATCTGATTACAGTAACCCTATTCAAGAAGTTATTGTTGAAATGACAGATGGTGGTGTTGATTATTCATTTGAATGTATCGGTAATGTCAATGTCATGCGTGCCGCTCTTGAATGTTGTCATAAAGGCTGGGGAGTATCTACAATAATTGGAGTAGCTGGAGCTGGTCAAGAAATAAAAACTAGACCATTTCAATTAGTTACAGGTCGTGTTTGGAAAGGATCTGCATTTGGTGGTGTCAAAGGTAGAAGTCAATTACCCGAATTTGTTGAAAAATATCTCAATCATGAAATAAAAGTAGATGAAATGATCACTTATACTTTACCACTAGAAAAAATCAATGAAGCTTTTGATTTGATGCACGAAGGTAAAAGTATTCGCTCAGTAATTTTATTTTAAAGGTAACAAATATGTCAGATCTAAAACTTATTAGTCAGGTTAAAGCTTTTGATGGAGTATTAAAAACTTATACTCATAACTCAGTTGCTTGTAATTGCCTTATGACTTTTTCTATTTATCTACCTCCTAATTCAGAAAGTAAGAAAGTCCCTGTCTTGTACTGGTTATCAGGTTTGACATGTACCAATGAAAATTTTATGACCAAAGCTGGAGCATTACGTTATGCGTCAGAGCATAGTATGGCTATTATCACAACTGATACAAG
>JACMQJ010000420.1 GCA_014377055.1 Candidatus Sericytochromatia bacterium | reverse complement strand
TTAAGATAATTATATCCAGAAGACCCTCCTGTACCAATCTTTGTCCCAATCATGCGATGAACCATCATTGCATGTCTGTAACGCCAAGTTGAAAATAATTCATCAATACTTAACAGATATGAAAGTAAATTATATGGTAAATGCAAAATAGGTTGATCTCTGTACAAATTAATAAATAAAGCTGCATGGGTTGCTTTTAATGATAATCTTCTTTGTCCTGTCTTGACTAATAAGTTATGTTTATCTTCGTCAAATAAAGCCGAAAAATTTTCTCTAGTTTTTTCTAATTCATTAATTTGTTTACCTATTTCTTCTTCTGTTAATGTTGGATTAGACCTGATAATAGACTCATCATTATTTAGCATTTTTTCAACTGTTTCTTTGTATGTTTCTAAAAAATTAAAACCCTGAAAGTTAAGAAAAGGTGTTCTTTCTAACCACTTTTCTAATAAGTTAAATAGTGATATTTCATCTTCAGATTTTTTAACCGTTTCTTGATGTTCTTGCGAAAGTGCTTGAGAATATACACTACGATTATACTTTAATCTTTCATCTTTTTGTAATCCTAATTTATTTTCGATCATTCTAAATTGAACACTCTGAAATCCTGATGCTGGGACTAATAAATCTCTAAAATCCAGAAAGTCAAGAGGTGTCATAGTTTCCATAATGTTAAATTGTTCAATCATTACTTTTTGAACTAAAGTTATCCTTCTGAGCCTGGTAATTATTACACCTAAATATTCTTCATTAACATAATCATTTTTAAACATATCAATTATTGAATCAATTTCATGTAAAATTTGCTTAAACCACAATTCATAAGCTTGATGAATTATGATAAATAGAGTTTCATCGTGTGCAGGATTATTTTCCTCCACACTTTTTGGTAACTGACTTGATAATATTTTTTCTAATTGTAAGTATTCAGAATAATACAACGGCTCACGAGATTTTTTCATAATATTTTTTCCTTTCACAGATTAATATTATAATAGAGATAGTGAGTAATTTTTTAATCTTTTTATTTAAGATAAATTTTTGAGTGTAATTTTTAATCGTGTTTAAAACAAAATGGATTTGTTGCCTTCAACAAACCAATCAATTTATTGCAGAGCAAGCTGATATTTTTGAAGATGCAACTTCAATATTTTATGATGAATATAATGAAAGCCTTGCAGGTATAGAAACTTGTTACAGATGTAAAGCAACTTATGCAAGTTATATGATAGTCGAGTTTACTATACCAAAAATATACTTTCATATACCTATTTCAATAGAAAGTTATCAAAAGTTCCATGGCATGGATACTTTATTAAAAGATGACCTTTTTAACGCAAAAGAAACAGAAATGGTACTTATAGAAACAGAAATGGGCCGTAACTCTATTTGGGAATGGAGTAAAATATCAGAAAGTATGTGGGGAAATATGTAATTACACTAGAACGAAAAATATTTACCAGAGAATTTGATATTTTTTCAATAGTAAATCTTCAGAGAGTATAAACTTAATTAAAGCGTGAAAAATTATTTTATAAAATAAATAATTAAGATATTTATTGTTTATGTTATATTGTTAGGGTAATTAATTTAAAAAGTTTTTCTTTATGGCATAAAAATATGGATTTAAACAACAAGTCTGTCATGGTTACTGGTGCAACTGGTTCATTCGGGCAAAAATTTGTGGGAATGGTATTGGAAAAGTATCCAAATATTAAAAAGTTGGTTGTTTTTTCCAGAGATGAATTAAAGCAATTTGAAATGGAAAAAGTATTTAGTTACAAAAAATATCCTGCGATGCGATATTTTATTGGTGATGTGAGAGATAGAGATCGACTCTTTAGAGCTTTTGAAGGTATTGATATTGTTATACATGCAGCTGCATTAAAACATGTACCTATTGCTGAGTATAATCCTATGGAATTTATAAAAACAAACATTCATGGTGCTCAAAATGTCATTGATGCAGCAATCGCAAATAATGTAGAAAAAGTAATAGCTTTATCTACTGACAAAGCGGCTAATCCTATCAACCTTTATGGTGCAACAAAATTATGCTCAGACAAGTTATTTATTGCAGCAAATAATATTTCTGGCTCTCATAAGGTTCATTTCTCTGTGGTCAGATATGGGAATGTTATAGCCTCAAGAGGCTCAGTTATACCTTTCTTTCGTGAATTAATAAATCAAGGTGCAAAAGAACTACCTATTACAGATGAAAATATGACTCGATTCTTTATTAGATTAGAAGATGGTGTTAATTTTGTTTTGAAATCATTAGAGCGTATGCACGGTGGTGAAATGTTTATACCAAAAATACCTTCACTAAAAATAATTGATTTAGCAAAAGCCATGGCACCAAATCTTGGCATAAAAATTATTGGCATGCGTCCTGGTGAAAAGCTTCATGAAATTATGTGTCCATCCGATGAAAGCCATCTTACTCTTGAATTTAAGGATTATTTTCTAATTAAGCCTACTATTCAATTTACACACATTGTTGATTTTAGATTAAACACTTTTGGTGAGGAAGGTAAGCCAGTTAAACCTGGTTTTGAGTATAATTCTGGTAATAATAATGAATGGATTGATGATAAAGAACTAGCCAAAATGATTAAAGAATTATGAGTATTATACCTTATGGAAGACAATATATTGATCAAGATGACATTAATAATGTTGTAGAAGCTTTAAAATCTGATTATCTTACTACTGGTCCCAAAGTAAAAGAATTTGAAGATGAGTTAGCTAAAATTACAGGTGCAAAATATGCTGTAGCAGTTTCAAATGGAACTACAGCTCTTCATCTAGCTTCTATGTGCTTATTAAAAGAAAATGATAAAGTTTTGACAACACCTAACTCTTTTTTATCCACTTCTAATTCAATTTTGTATGTTAAAGCAAAACCTATTTTTGTTGATATTCAAGAAGATGGAAATATTGATCTCGAATTATGTGAAAAATATTTAAAAGATGATCCATCTATAAAAGCTATATATGCTGTACATTTTTCTGGTAAACCTGTTGAACAAAATAAATTAAAATATTTAAAAGAAAAATATAATATTAAAATACTCGAAGATTGCTCTCATTCATTAGGAGCATATCAAATAGTTGATTCTGAGATTATCAACGCTGGAAGTTGTAGGTATTCTGATTGTTCAACACTCTCATTTCACCCTGTAAAACAGATAACAACTGGAGAAGGTGGTGCAATTACTACCAATAATGAGGAAATATACAAACATCTTTTAAAACTCAGAAGTCATGGAATGACAAGGGAATCATCTGATTTTGAAAATAAAGAAATGGCTTTTACTGATAATAAAGTAAATTCTTGGTATTATGAAATGCACGAATTAGGTCATAATTATAGACTCACAGATATACAAGCAGCATTAGGATTATCACAACTAAATAAGCTAAATATATTTATTCAAAAAAGAAAAGAATTATCTAAATTATATGAATCTTACTTACCAGCAAATGAATTAATAAAACCTCTCTATAAATTTTCTGCTGATTCTTCTTATCATCTCTATGTGCTTCTTATAAATTTTGAAAAGATAGGTATAAGTCGAAATGAGTTTATGAAAAAACTTTTTGAAAAAGGCATAGGCTCTCAAGTACATTATATACCTATCAATAAACAACCATATTATAAGAGTTTAGGATATGGTAATGAAGAAACTCCTACAATGGATAATTACTATAGCCAATGCTTATCTATACCGTTATATACAAGTCTTAGTCAAGAAAATATTAAGTTTATCTCTGAAAATATTTTGGCATTAATTAATTGAACAAATTATTTATTAATAAAATAGTTATAGGTTCTGTCCAATTTGGTATGGACTATGGAATAAATAATCTTTCAGGAAAAACTTCAAAAGAAGACGTTTTTATTATACTTGATTATGTTAATAAAAATGGAATAAAGCATATAGACACATCTTACTTATATGGAGATAGTGAAGCTGTTCTAGGATGTTATGAGCATATAGAAAATTTTAAAATAGTATCAAAATGTCCTTCTATAGATGACAATGTAAAAAAATACTTTTACCAATCTCTTAAAAGACTAAATCAAAGAAAGCTTGATGGTTATCTTATTCATCATTTTGATTTTTTTTTACAAAACCCTAAAATATGGAATGAACTAATAGCATTAAAAGATGAAGGACTTGTAAGAAAAATAGGTTTTTCTGTTTATTATCCATATCAAGTTGAAAAATTAACAGAGTTAGGAATAGAACCTGATATTATTCAAATCCCTTACAATATTTTTGATCAAAGATTTGATTATATTTTGGAAGATAAAAGATATTCAAAAATTGAGTTTTATTCAAGGTCAGTATTTTTACAAGGCTTAGTTTTTAAAAAATATGATGAGTTATCTAATCAATTTAATGACATAAAGTCAAAAATAAAAGATTTAAATGATTTGTCTACCTTCTCTAAAAAAAATATTTCTGAACTATGTTTAAAATTTGTTCTCCAAAATGAAAAAATAAATAAAGTTATAATTGGTGTAGATAATTTAGAACAGCTTAAAGATATTTTAGTAAATATTTCAAATGATAATTTAGAAAAAAATATCTATAATTCATTATTATCATTCAAAGAAGAAAACGAGAATATAATATTACCTTTTAATTGGAATAAAATATGAAAAATTTAGCTATCATACAGGCTCGAACTGGCTCAAGTAGACTACCTGATAAAGTTTTAATGAAACTAGAAAATAAAACAGTTCTTGAACATGTTTTTAATAGAGTTAAAAAAAGCAAACTTATATCTGATATAGTTGTGGCAACAACCTTAAAAGATGAAGATT
>JACMQJ010000419.1 GCA_014377055.1 Candidatus Sericytochromatia bacterium | reverse complement strand
TTCTAAAGATTAATTTATGCTCTAATTTTTCTAAAGCTATCTTTATATCTTGTGATGTGTTTTGCAAAGTAAAATTATTTAAGATTGTTTCTCTTGCTTTTTTTGCTTTTTCTTTTGCTTCATCTTGATGTGTATAAACATGATTGATTATAGTTTTCAGATGGTCTTTATCTGGCTCAAATGCTATTATAGGTCCTTTTATATCAAATTCTTTGATAGACAAATCTTCGTATTCTTTTTCTTCACAATTAATAAGGTAAGAATTATTGTTATTACAAAAATCAAGAGATACTCCACCACCTGTAACTATTACAGGTAATTGACATGACATAGCCTGCATGATTACTTTTCCATTTCCCTCAATTTTATATGGATAGATTAAGCAATCTGATAAATTATATAAATTAAGTAATAGTTCATTATCTAATAAACTATTTTCTATAAAGTTTATTTTTTGTTTATTTTTTTCTTTTAATTGCTTTATTTTACTTTTTATTGAGATGTACAAATTAGGATCAATATTTTTAGATGCAATAGTTAATGATATGTTTTTATCTGTGCTTAACTCATTAATAAAACAATCTAAGAGTAACTCGACTCCTTTAAAATTAGTTATGTCACCAATAAATAAAAAATTGAAGGCTTGATTCTTTCCTGTAGTTGTATTATTTTCATCTGTTTTTCTAAAAAATCCTGTGTCAATTCCTTCTCTTATAACATATATTTTTTGTTTATTAATATCGGAAGCAATTAATTTATCTTTAATATGTTGAGATGAAACCCAAACTTGGTCAATCTTATTGTTAAATAAATGTTTCCAATTTTCAGGTAAATAACCAAAATCCCAACTACAATAATTTATTAGATAACTATTTCTTAAAGAATTAGATTTATTGTTATAATAAAATAATAAATCTAATTCTTTATAATATTCCTTAAAATATTTTTTTTTATTGTAGTTATTATCATGAATATAAATACAATTATTACTTAAATTACTTTTTTTAAAAAAACTTTCTAATGATTCAAAATCTAAGTTTAATGCTATATCAAAGCTTTGGTCTATTTTTCGTTTTGTTTTTGTATTATATTCAAATATTAAATCCTTAAGGTGATTTTCAATTAAATCATTTTTATAAATTTCATTAAAAACATTTAGTACAACTATTTTTAGATCAAGTGACAACAAACCAAATTGCTCAGTTATTTTTATTAATTGCTCAATAGTTATAGATATATCTAAATCGTTTTTTAATTTTTCAACAAATAAATTATTCAAAGCAATAATTGAGTCATTAGACAATTTATCTATAAAATTATCAAAAATAGCATATACAGGATTAACGAGTTTATTTATTTCTGGACTTTTTATCTTTTTAGCTACATGAGTATAAAAATCAAACTCATTTAAATATTTTTTATTTTTTAAAATCTTCTTATCTAAAAAAGTTTTTTTAAAAATGAAGTTTCCTAAGAAACTACTATTTTCTAAAATAGAATTTAGGATAAAACTTGTGCTAAAATTTTCTAATATATCAAGAGATTCAAATCTACTATTTTCTAAGTCTGCATAAAAGTATGTGGCATAAATTAGATCCTGATTACTACTAACTATTTTATTAACCATAATTTGTAAACTAAATTTAAATAGAAATA
>JACMQJ010000418.1 GCA_014377055.1 Candidatus Sericytochromatia bacterium | reverse complement strand
TTTATTTGGACATCGTATTAGTGTATCACCATCATTAATAGCTTCGGTATGACAAACAGGACAATGAGTTGGATAAATAAATTCTATTTCATAACCTTGACGCATTTCTTTGACAACACTAACAACTTTTGGGATTATCTCTCCCGACTTTTCGATAATAACTGAATCGCCTATTCTAATATCTTTACGCTTTATTTCTTCATGATTATGTAATGTTGCTCTACCTACTGTGCTACCTGAGAGATTAACTGGAGTTAGAATAGCAACAGGTGTTAGAGTACCTAAGCGACCAACTTGAATGATAATATTTTCTATTTTTGTGATAGCTTGATCTGGTGGAAATTTGTAGGCAATAGCCCATTTAGGTACTTTTGAGGTAAATCCCAGAATATTTTGATACTCATAGCTATTAACTTTAACTACAATACCATCCATGTCATGATCAAGATTAACTCTTTCGGTACGCCAATAATCGCAGAACTCTTTTACTTCATTAATATTTTTGCAAAGCTTGATATTTTTATTAATTTTAAAACCGATACTTTTTAAATATTGTAAAGTGTCAAAGTGATTAGAAAATTTAATTTTACTATCTTCTATAATACCTGAATATATAAATATATCTAATTTCCTTTTGGCTGTAAGTGATGGATCTAGCTGTCTAAGAGAACCAGCCGCTGCATTACGTGGATTAGCAAAAGCAGGCTTATTTAATTTTATTTGTTCCTCATTTAATTTTTCAAAACTCTTTTTGGGAAAATAAACCTCTCCTCTAACTTCCAAGCTACTAGGTATTTCTTTATTTTCTATAAAGTTTAAATTTAATGGAATAGTACCTATTGTTCTTAAATTAAGTAAAATATCTTCTCCTACTTTACCGTCTCCTCTAGTTGCACCTTGAATAAGAAGACCATTTTCATATAATAAACTAACTGCTAGACCGTCAATTTTTAATTCAGCACAATATTCAACTGCTTCTATATCAAGATTTTCTTTAATTTTTTGATCAAAATCATAAAGCTGCTGATCAATTAAAGCATTATCCAAACTATAAAGAGGATATTTATGGCTAATTTGGGCAAATTGGCTGGCTGGTTTATCTCCAATTCTCTGGGATGGTGAATCAGGCGTAATCAATTCAGGATGATCTTTTTCTAATTGTAAAAATTTTCTATAGATAACATCATAATCTTCATCACTGGTAAGTGGTGCATCAAGAACATAGTAATGATAACCATATTTTTGCAGAACATTTTTTAATGATTGATATTCTTTTTCAATATCTACTTTAGCCATGATAAAAACTTATTGCCCTTCACCATACAAAGTAACCATATTACGTCCATTAGCTTTAGATTTATACAAACCTATGTCAGCTTTTTCAACTATCTCCTGAACTGTAATTGCTTGATCAGGGAAAGTTGCAACTCCGACACTGACTGTCACTTGTAAAGGTTTGCCACCTGAAGGATTATCAAGAGGTGTTTTTTCGATAGCTATACGGATTCTTTCAGCCAAAATCATTGCTCCATTCGAATCAGTTTCTGGCATGATAACGGTTAATTCTTCACCACCATAACGAGCTGGTATATCAATACCTTTCCTAACATTATCTTTTATTTTTTTGGCAACAACTCTTAAAACGTCATCACCTGTTTGATGTCCCCATGAATCATTAAATTTTTTGAAATGATCAATATCAATTAGCATCACAGAAAGCTTTCTTTCAAGTCTTTGAGCTTTTCTTATTTCTTCTGACATACGTTGCTCAAAAAATCTTCTAACGTACAACTGAGTAAGACCATCAATGGTTGCTAATTCATAGAATCGTGCTTTTTGCCAAAGTGTAGCTGTATGGTTGGCGAGTGAAATAATCATTGATTCATCTCTTTCACTAAATGGTGTAAGGGCTTCTTTATTATCCTTATCAACTCGGCTTTCTTTATCAAACAAACACAAAATACCTAACATTTCTCTTTCTGATTTTAGAGGTACACAAATAATATATTTTGATTCAATATCAAATAACCTTTTGGATTCTGTTCTTTGAGGCTCACCTGTTTCGATTAACCTTGCAAATAATTCGCCACCATCAGATAAGTTAAAAGTTTTTTCAGGTTTAATATTACTTATTTTTGAAACAGCCGCCGTTTTTAAAACATCTCCTTCAAGTCTGAATAATATACCTTTGGTACATGAAAGATATTGAATAGATTTTTCTAAAAATGTTTCAAGTAGGCTATTAACATCCATAATACTACTTAATTCAACACTTATTTGCCTCATTTCTGAAATACCATAATTGGCATCAACTAGCTCAAAATTTTGTTTTCTAAGTTTGTCGTTAGTCTTTTTTAATTCATCTATTAACTGAAAATTAGCAATAGCGATGGATATTTGATTGGATATAATTGATAAAAGTATCATATCAGTAGTTTGATAATCTTCTTTGGTTAATTTTTTGCCAAGTATAATTGAACCAACTAATCTACCTTTGACACTAAGTGTTACCCACAAAGAAAAACTATTCTTATCAAACATAGCTTGATTTCTTTTAACAAAATCAGGGAAATTTTTCTCTAACTCACTAATAGTACTGACACCTTTAAAATT
>JACMQJ010000064.1 GCA_014377055.1 Candidatus Sericytochromatia bacterium | reverse complement strand
TACCAATGTTGGTAAATCAACATTGATGAATAGATTATCTGATGCTGGTGTGCTTGTCGAAAATAGACTTTTTGCGACACTCGATTCAACAACTAGAACTATTGAGTTAAAAGACAAAAAAACATTCTTATTAAGTGATACGGTTGGTTTTATTAGTAAATTACCTCATAATCTGGTTGCCTCATTTAAAAGTACACTTGAAGAAGTTGTTGATGCTGATTTATTATTACATATTATTGATGTTAGCCATACCAATTTTAATGAACAAATAAAAACAGTTGAAAAGGTTCTTTTCGATCTTGGTGCTTTGAACAAAAAAGTTATTTTTGTTTTTAACAAAGCTGACGCTGTTCCTAACGATGAGCTAGATGATAAGCTTGAACCTAGATTTAAAGATAGTGGATTATTTATTTCGGCAAGTACAGGTCTTAATGTAGATAAATTGGTTGATGAGATAATCAAACAGATGGAAGAAGACTATGTCATCATAGAACATAATTATGCAATGAATCAATCAAAAATTATTTCAACTATTCATAGTTTGGCTGAGGTATTGGAAGAAGATTATACAGAAGATGGTATTAGAATAAGATATAAAGTTAGTTCTGCCAACGCCAAATTTATAGAAAACCTTCATTAAAAAAAACTCTCACATAAAAGTGAGAGTGATGTAATGAAAGGAACGAATCAATAGAGAAATCTTTTTAAATCTAAAAAACTATCGTCTTGTTTTTTGTTATACATAACATTTAGCCCTATGTATTAATCTTAATTCATTTATGTTAACATTTCAAGATAAATCTTTCATATTAACAAAATATATTTCCTCTTTGTAATATGTAAGCTTTGTGTCAATCGCATTAAGTTAAGATAAAAGTAAATTTAAAGATGTATGTTGGTTTGGTAATTATTCTTACTAGATTAAAAAAAGTGAAGAGATAGTATCAAATATAATTAATAGAATCTAAAGATTTTAAATCAAGAAGTAAATACTTACAGAAATATAAAACCATAATTATTAATGCGATACTTCATAGTGATAGAGATAGTTATTGCATTTTTCATAAAGATGGCTACAAAGCAAAATGCTAGTCAACTTTTCGGGTATATACCATATTCCTTTTCACTTTGAATAAATTATTAATGTTAAGAGTAGCTTTTAATATGTTTGCTAGAGGTTTATAATTTTTATCTAATTATAATCTAGGCTCTTTGACGAAATATTATGAAAAAAAATATAAAAAACATCTCAGGAATTTCATTACTAATACTATCTTGTTTCTTTAATTTTGCTTGTGGTGCTGCTGAATCGGATTCATACAAATCTGAAGAAAATAGTAATCTAAGGATTATTCCGCCTTACTTTATTCAAATGCCATCACCAAATTATAATAGTCGACCTGAAAATACCAAGATAGATACAATCATTATTCATCATACAGCTCCTTTTGCCTCATTAACAAGAGTTGGATATTTTTTTCAAAATATTAATAGTAGAGTTAGCTCACATTATATTGTTGGCAAAGAAGGATTAGTAATCCAAAGTGTCGATGAACATGATCGTGCATGGCATGCAGGTTCTAGTGCTTGGAGAGGGAAATATAATGTCAATGATTTTTCTATAGGCATAGAAGTTTTAAATGATGGAGATAATAAAGATCCTTTTACTGATTTACAATATATTTCACTTAGTAGGCTTGTTGCTTATATAATGAAAAAATATGATATACCACTTTCAAGAGTTATTGGTCATCGTGATATAGCTATACCTTTGGGTAGAAAAAATGATCCTGCTGATAATTTTGATTGGAAGCTTTTTAAGTCAAAATTAAGAATCCAGACGGGATTATCACAAAACATGATGGGTTTTGGTGAAATGCCTCAAGATTCAAATGTAAAAACTAATGATGTTATTAATAATTTATCAAAGGAATCTAGTGTTGAAGAAAGAGAAATTGCTGTTGATAGCTTATTAACATTACCATACAAAAATTTTGAAAGTAATATTCAATTTGCATTCAAACAAGAATATTCTGAAACAGTTGAAGCCAAATTTTTTAGATTATTTGAGTTTTATCAAGATAAAAATTATATTGATGCAGCAAAACAAATAACACAAAGATACAAAAACATCTCAATACCTCTCCTAAATCAAGTTGTTAGTTATCTTTCAGAAGTTGATCCAGACAATTCTAAAGCAATTTTCATCAATATATTTAATGATAATACTATCATCCCAGAAAGAAAAATACCTTTTATAAAAGCAATTAGTAATTATAAAGATCCAGCTATAAAAAATTTATTAGTAGACGAGTTAAATAAGTCAAAGTCATTGAATGAAAAAAAATCTATTATAGAAAATTTAGCAAAATTTGAAGATAAATCTTTAAACACCGTTTTAATAAAATATTTGAATCCAGAAAACCCAACTAATTTAAAATTAGCTACAGTTGATTCATTAAGAATAACATTTGATGACCAGATAGAATCTAAGTTTATTGAGTTATTAAAAAACGAATCTAATCAAGATTTATTAGAAAGCATCGCCTCAGCTATTTTAAGAAAATCTAGTAAAGAAGGGATTAAAAATTTACAGCTACAAAATATTTATAATAAATTAAATTTTAGAACAAAAATAGCATTATTTGATACTTTAGGGGAATTAAAAATATCTGATTCAGAAGATTGGATCATCTCAAAAATAGGTAAAGATGAAATTATTAACTCATCAATATTTTTGGCTTTGGGTAGAATAACAGGTGAAAAATCATTTAAGATTCTAGGAGCTAATCTTGGTAAAAGTGTAACCTCTGATTTAGTAATTTTGAGAGCATTATCTAATTATAATAAACCAGAAGTTGCTAGAGCAATCAAACATATACTTGAAAAAGAAGACTCATCAAAAGTATTCAAAATGTTAGCTATTTCACTTATCAAAGAAAACAAAATGAGCAACTTATTAGAGAGTATTAAGGTCTTATCAGTTGAAAATAAAGATCCTGAAATAGATGCTATGATAGAGGCTACAGTTAAGTCATTGGAAAATAGCTGACTTCACATTAAGTTAAACTAAAAAAGCTGATTTTATTATATAATACAGCAAATATAAGATTATTATCTCCAGAATTTATAATACTAGAGTAAGGAAAATGTAATGGATAAAAAAGTTCTATTTTGTACATTTTCAGCGTTGATCATTTTGTCAGGCTGTAATGTAGAAAAAAAATATGATAAGGCATCATTAAAAGATAATTTGGATAAATTTAGCTATAGCATGGGTTATAGTATCGGTAAAAATTCTAAAGCTCAATCTATGAATGTTAATCCTGATATTATCAAACAAGCAATTAAAGACGGAATGAGTGGTACTGAAGGTCTTTTGAATGAAAAAGAAATGAAAGACGCAATGGAAAGTATCCAAAAAGATATGATGGCAAAACAAATGGAAACTTCCAAAAAAGCAGGCGAAACCAATAAAAAAGAAGGTGTTGACTTTTTAGCTAAGAAAAAAGCTGAAAAAGATGTAGTATCATTACCAAGTGGTTTACTCTATAAAATCACAAAAGAAGGAACTGGTAAATCACCGAAATTAACCGATAAAGTAACAGTTAATTATCGTGGTAAATTGATCAGTGGCAAAGAGTTCGATAGTTCATTTAAAAGAAATGCACCTGCAACTTTTCCTCTTAGTGGAGTTATTAAAGGTTGGCAAGAAGGAATGCAAAAAATTAAAGAAGGCGGAAAAGCTGAGTTATATGTTCCAGCAGAACTAGCTTATGGCGATCATGCTCCACCAGAAATCGGTCCAGGTGCAACCTTAATTTTTGAAGTAGAGCTTATTAAAGTTAACTAAAATATGATAAAAAAGACTTAATTTGAATTAAGCCTTTTTTTATCATTTATTTTAACAATGTAGATTTATAACATTGTAATTATCATAATTCTTAAAACAAAGACTCAATAGATACTTTTGTCCATTCAAGAACTGAGGTTGCACCTGGAACTATTGAAAATATGGTAAATGTACCCATTCCGATCCATATAGTACCTACAAGTGTATAAACTAAAACTAAATTAGTTGACATTTTACCAGAGGTATTAGTCACCTTATAATCTGAATGCTTAAAATACATAACAGCTATAACTCTTAGATAGTAATAAACAGACATCATACTATTAACAATAGCAATTAAAACTAATGGATACATTCCTTGATTGATAGCTGCACTGAATAGATAATATTTTCCAAAAAAGCCACCTGTTGGTGGAACTCCAATTAATGAAAACATAAAAATACTCATAGCAATACCAATTAAAGGATATTTAAACCCTACACCTGCATAATCATCTATATTAACGTATTCTTCATCTTTTTGACTCAGATAAGATATACAAGCAAAAGTACCAATACTACCAACTGAATAAGCTAATAAATAATATAAAATTGCGTCAGCTACATGATTTTCTGGTGAAGCACTCAAGGAAGCAATACCAATTAATAAATACCCTGTATGTGAAATACTTGAGTAGGCAAGCATTCTTTTAATATTAGTTTGGGTAAAAGCAAAAATATTACCTGTGAACATTGTTATAACAGCAATTACCGAGATAATATCTTTCCATGAATCTTTTAGATCAATAAAGCTTATCAAAAATAATCTAAGAAAAAATGCAAAAGAAGCAACTTTAACAGCACTAATCATAAAACCAGTAACTGGAGTTGGTGCACCTTCATAAACATCTGGAAGCCAGCTGTGAAAAGGTACAGCTGCAACTTTAAACAATATACCAACCATTAACAAAAGTATTCCCATAACTGCCATTGGTGCATAAGCAAAATCTTCGGCTCTAACAACTTTACCAATTTGGCTAAGTGTTGTTGATTGACATGCACCATAGATTAGAGCAATACCATAGAGTATAAAACCAGCACTAAAAGCACCCAAAAAGAAGTATTTTAGAACAGCCTCATTTGATTTAATGTTATAACGATTAAAACCTACCAAAACATAGATTGAGATAGTCATAATCTCTAAACCTAAGAATAATATAAGTAAGTCACCACCAGAAGCCATAAGCATCATACCTGTAACAGCAAAAAGTACTAGTGAATAATATTCGCCATGTTCCATATTTTCTCTTATTAAGTATCCTGAGGATGTAAGAATACAAACACCAGCACATAATAAAAATATTAAATAAAAAAACAGTGAATAGTTATCAACTATAAACATCTCTGAAAAAAAAGATAGGTGAAAAGGATTAGTTTGTCTAGCCCACAATGACACTGTTGTTATGGCTGAAAAAACTACACCTAATAATGACACATAAGCCAATATTTGTTTTTTACCATTCAAAAGAACTTCCAGAAGCATTACCGCTATCGCAAAAACAAGGGTAATACCTATAGGAAGAAAAGGAAAAATATTATTCATCTAACCCACTCCAAAATTATTTATGACTAAGAGAAGCAATTTCTTGATTGTTTATTCTCTTTAAGTTTACAAAATCTATATATTTACTAACAGATGGTTCTATTTTATTTAAAAAAGGTTGTGGATAGACACCTAATATTATAATTAAGGCTGATATTGGTATTAATACCATTAACTCACTCGCTCTTAAACTCTTAAACTCAACTTTTAAATTAGTGTTAAGCTTACCAAACATGATTCTTTGAAATGACCAAAGCATATAAATTGCACTAATTATAATACCTGTAGTTGCTAAAACTGAAAAGACAGGGTTTTTACCAAAGACACCTAAAAATATTAAAAATTCGCCAACAAAACCATTAAGACCAGGCAATCCAACTGATGAGAACATAGCTAACATAAAAATCAAACCCAATCCTGGCATTAAAGTCATTAAACCACCCATATTTTCTATTTTTCTAGTTTTTATTCTACTTTCTAAAAATGCTACAAGTAAAAATAATGCTCCTGTTGAAAGTGCATGATTAACCATTTGAAAAATACTTCCTTGTAGAGCTTGCAAATTAAAAGCAAAAACTCCAAGTATGATATAACCTAGATGGCTTATTGACGAATAGGCAATTAATCTTTTCATATCTTTTTGAACTATAGCTATTAAACCACCATAGATAATACCTATAGCTGCTAAAGTCATTAATAAATTGCTATATTGTGAGAATGCTACAGGAAATAAAGGTATAACAAATCTTATTATCCCATAAACCCCTATTTTTGCCATAACTGATGATAATACAATAGTTGCAGACACGGGTGCATCTGTATATGTATCAGGTAGCCATGTATGAAATGGGAATAAAGGAGCTTTGACAGCAAAAGCAAGTAAAAATAATAGAAATAGTATAGGACCCATAGTTGGACTAATATTTGTATTATATAACTCTAACATATCAAAGGTATAGATACCAGTTTGCTTATAATGAAGCTGATAAACATATAATAATGAAAAAAGCATACCAAGTGACCCTATCATCGTAAAAACAAAAAACTTTGCTGTTATATATATTTTTTTAGATTCACTCCATACTCCAACCATAAAGAACATTGGTATTAACATTAGTTCCCAAAAAGTATAGAATAAGAACATATCCATAGATAATGTTGAACCTAATAAAAACGTTTCAAGAAAAAGAATACAACTATAAAACATCTTTTCTTTTTCTTTGATGACATTCCAAGTACTAAGTATCGCTACAGGTATAAAAAATGTAGTAATCATTACTAAAAATAGACTAATACCATCCACACCAATCTTATAACTTATACCTAAGTTTGTATTCCAAGGAATATTATTTATAAATTGAAAACCATCTACATTTTCAAATTTGCTATACATTATCAACGAGATTATAAAATTCATTAACGACACATATAGTGCAAAACTCTTTATTGTACCTTTTGAACCTGAGGGAATACTTAACGTGACCAATCCTGCAAAAAAAGGAAAGAGAAGCAACAGTGACAATATCACATTACTAAACATTACTGCTAAACCTATTAAAAAAAATCTTTATATTTAACTATTTGTTAAAATTGCTGGTTTTAAAGTTCAACAATTTTTTACCATAACTTAACTTGCAAATTTTAGCATAATACAAGTTAGTAGTAAACTTAAAGTTATAATTAAGTTATACTCAAATAAAATTGATTTAAAAAATTTCTGTATCCATAACAAGGGGTACGAACAAAGGGGATTTAACCCTTTGTTACTCGTGAAAAACTACAAATAAATTAATTTTCAGTATATTAATGTAATATTTTTATTTTTATAATTAAGATTTTGAAAAGCAAGTTAAAAAAATATACCTTCATGCTCAAAGATGTAGGTGACCTAGATAAAGAAACTGTTACAGGCAGTTTCCAAAAAAGAATAGTCCAAGAAGCACAAATGCTTGATTTACAAGTAAAGTTGTTTTTTAGAAACCATGCTCTAACAATGGCAGCAGACCTTGCATTTACTTCTATTTTTGCTCTTGTTCCTCTTCTTGCTGTTATTTTTATGGTATTTAAATTTTTTGGTGGTAAAGAAATAGTCGCATTAAAAATAAAACCTTATATTTATGGGTTTTTGACTCCTGTTAGTGGTCAACAAATATCTTCTTATATTGATACTTTTTTAAACTCAGCAACCGTTGAAACACTTGGAGCTTATGGTATCGTCTTTTTATTAGTGACAGTTTATATAATTTTATCTGTTATCGAAAGCACTTTTGACAACATCTGGTATGTAAAAAAAAGTAGAACATTTTTTGAACGTTTAAAATCATATTGGCTAATTATTAGTGTATCACCTATACTTTTAACTCTTTCAGCTACTCTAACATCTTATCTTGATAGTATTACTATTGAATCAACTTTTTATGAGATAATTTATACTTTTTTTGCTTTTAAATTTTTACCATTTATGTTAATTATGTCTTTCTTTGCCTTAATGATTATCGTCCTACCAAATTGTAAAGTCGAGCCTAATCAAGCCCTTGTATCTGCCTTTTTGGGAACAGGTCTATATTACATCACCAAAAACTTATTTATTGACTATACGAAAGTAGCTGTTTCATACAATTTAATCTATGGATCTATGGCAATTTTACCAATATTTATGTTGTGGCTTTTTTGGTTTTGGGTAATTATTTTATTTAGTGTTCAAACAGCTTTTGTTAGACAAAATTTTGTTTATCTCAAACAATCAGAAATCCATAAAGAAGTTAATTATTTTGATAAAATAAAAATATCTCTTTTAATAAGCTTAAAAATGGTTAAAGATCATCTAAATAGTAAAAAACCAGAAAATGTGATAGAGTACAGTAATAAATTAAATATTCCTTTAAATCATGTGCTGTTATGTTTTCATGATATGGCAAAAAGCGGAATTGTTAAAGAAATAGAGAAAGTACCAGAATCATTTTCACCACTTATACCAATAAAAGAAATAACTTTAAAAAGAGTACTTAACTCAGTTAACAAACTCTATATTAGAGATTATGACTATAAGTCAGATGCTCATAATCAAGTTATCTCAAAAATAATTGAAGAGTATCAAGGCTATACAACTAAATTTGAAATAGAAACAATTGAAGACTTATTGAATTCTTCTGAATTAATGATCACAGAAAATTAATGTATCATTATAAGTAATTTAAATTTAAAAAACGGAAAATAAAATGATTACATTTAAAATCACAACTGAATATATAGAATTATTTAAACTTTTAAAGGCTACAAGTCTTTGTGAAACAGGTGGACAAGCAAAACATGTTATTTCAGAAGGCTTTGTTAAAGTTGATGGTACAAAAGAAACAAGAAAAGCTTGCAAGATAAGAATTGGGCAAATGGTTGAATATAATGACCAAGAAATATTAGTCGAATAATCAAGCTAATTTTAATTATGCCAAATAATTTACTAACTGTAGAAAATGCTTTGATTCAACTTGATCAATTAAGTTATTTAAAAGAGTTTAAACCTAATGCTTTTTTCTGCTCTAAATCTGGTAGAGAAGGTTTATTGATGATAACAAATTTAAGAATATCTTTTTTTTATATCTCTGATATTCAAGAGTTTAAGTTTGATCATCTTTTATTTAATCTTTTAAACAAAGTTTTTTTAGAAACAAGTTTTGAAGAAAATTATCTGGATATTAGTTTTAGTGGTGACAAATTTAAGCTTAAAATTAAAAATAGAAGTGATATAGAAGCTATAAAAAATCTTTTAACTGAATATATACCTAATAAATTTGACCTGAGAGAAGCTGTTGTTAACAGAGAGTTACAAACATTAGACATTGAATCTTACAAAGAAAAAAAAATAGAAGATATTGGCATTGAGTATATAAATACCAAAACCATAGAGAATATTAATTTTATAAAAAGTTTATTAATAAATCTTAGGAAAGTTTTTTCAAATACTGTTGTTTCATCTTCTAGTATTATTATTTTGTTAGCTATTTCATACTTTAGTTGGATTTATTCTAATGAGATTAAAATAAATTTTATTTATGGTTCTAGTTATGTTTTTAATTTTATAAAAATAAATCAAGCTGATCAAGAGATGTTTAAAATTGGTACAGAAATTAATAAATCTGATAAAGAAATTAAAAATTTATCGGAACTTATTAAATCAAAATTTAAAAGTAGATTTAGATTAAGCCAAGATGGGGATCCTTGGGGAACACCTTATACCATTGAATATCATGATAATAAGTTTAAAATAATTAGTAGTGGACCTGATAAAAAAATACATACTTATGATGATGTATTTAAAGAATTTACCAAAATAAACAAAATAGAAGATTAAAATCTGATAATATTTAATCCTACTAAATCATATTTAGATTGTTATATATAGAGTAATTGTATTTTAATGCGTAAGTCACTTAATAGTATATTGTTAACTAGTTTATTTTTATTTGCCTGTCAACCTGAACGAGCAAATCAATATATGGCAAAATATCAATTTTCAGGTCAAACTCCAGATAATAAGCTTATGTGGAATCAAATTGTGGATGGTAAAATTACAACAACGCCAATTATGGCGGAAATATGGAATCAAATACCTAATACTAATAATCTTAAACAAAATGATTTATACATGTTATTTGCTACATCACAAGGTAAGTTATACAATTTTGAATATCGTAAAGCCAATTTTAAATGGACAAATAGCTATGAAAGTCCTATAGCTTCTTCACCTGCAATCTATAAAGACAAAGCATATTTTGCCTTAAAAAATAATTTTATTCTATCTATTGATGTTGTTAGTGGTAAACAATTATGGAAAAGTAAGCTTGATGGTGAAATATCAGGTGATCCTATTGTTGACGATAAAAATCTGTATATAGGAACAAAAAAAGGTACATTTTATTCACTTGATAGAGAAAGTGGTAAAACTAATTGGCATTCATCTATTAATGGAGAAATAAATTCAACAGCCTTAATTTATCGAAAAATGATTTATGTTGGATCTAGTGATGGTAATTTATATGCTTTGGATATAAGCTCTGGTGCTATCAAATGGAATTTTAAAACTAAAGGTAAAATTCAAACAATGCCAATAGCAGGTAACGATAATATCTATGTTATATCTGATGACAAAACTTTATCTTCATTAAATGCTGAAACTGGTAACTTCACTTGGAGTTACTCATTACCAAAAACTACAAAATCAACACCAACTCTTAATGTTAATCGTGGTGTTATCTATGTGGCTGTAGACAAAGATTTATTATATATAGATCTTAATTCTGGTAAAAACATTATGAATGGTAAAGATCCTAAGTCAGGTAAAGATATCATCAAGCATACACCTCTACCAACTGAGGTTGAAACACCAATTCTTAATATGGATGGCTTTATTTTTATTACTGATACAATGGGTAAAGCTTATGCAATTGATGAAACCAATCAACAAATAAAGTGGCAATATGAAGGAACTGGACACAAAACAACAGCACCATTTTTATTTAATGGAATAGTTCATTATGGTACTGACGAAGGTGTAGTCTATGCTGTGGGAAGAAATGAAGATGTTAATATTTATGCTTCACTTATGACAAAAACTGATGAAATAATCAGAAATCGTACAGGTTTTACACAAGCAAGAATGCTCTATAATGTACCTTCTGGCATCATACCTAATGGTACTCTCAGGAGAGTATATAATCTAAATGATCCAGTCACATCATCACCATCTTTTGAAAATGATTTTTTATATATTGGTGCAAGTAATAAATTTTATTCATTAAGAACAGATAGTGACCAAATTAGATGGACTTATGAAGCTCCAGGTAACATAACAACAGATCCTTTTGTGGTTAATAGGCAAGTGTTTTTTGCTTCAGAAAATGGAACTATGCTTTCTGTAAATGCTGATAATAAAGATAATGTTTTATGGAGATACCCATTAAATACCAATTTACATAGTTCACCTTATTTTTCTGAAGAATCAATATATTTTGGTGCTGACGACAAAAATATTTATTCTCTAAGCAATCAAGGTAATATCAGATGGAAATTTGCTACAGGAAATAAAGTAACAGCAATGCCTGTTGTTTATAATAAAATACTTTACTGTGGATCTAATGATGGATATGTCTATGCTCTTAGTGCAATATCAGGTGATTTAATCTGGAAAACTAAATTAGGTTCAGCTATCTTAAGTAGTCCTGCTATAGCTGGTGGTCATATATATATTGGTGATAGCAATGGTAAAATGTCGTGTTTAGACTTGGACAAAGGTACTAAGATTTGGGAGTTTATGTCTGGTTCTTCGATAGAATCAATTCCAGCATTATCAGATAACAAAGTTGTTTTTACATCCAAAGATAAAAATATTTATGCTCTTGATAACAAAACAGGTAAAAAAGTATGGAGTTTCTCAAGCCAAAAAGAGATAGTTTCATCACCAGCAATTGTTGATGACTATGTTT
>JACMQJ010000417.1 GCA_014377055.1 Candidatus Sericytochromatia bacterium | reverse complement strand
TGGGACAAAATGGAAAAATATGGGAACAGATGTAGAAAGACCAGCTGCTTTAGGTGGTATGATAGTTGATTTTCGTGGAATTAAAGCAGAAACATTGAAAGATGGATTTGTTAAAACGGGTAGTAAACTAACACCAGAACAATTGGTTGGTAAGCAGTTGCCACTAGAAGTTGTGCAACCAAAAGAAGAGCAACCTCAACAACATCAGCAAATATTAAAAGAAGAGATGTCAAAAAGAGTAAGAGGAAACTAAAAATTTAAAACTGTAATACATTTAATTTCTTAGAACTAAACTTTGCATTTATAAGTGTTCATGAAAGTGATGATTAAAAATGAGAGTAGTAAAAGAAGGCGATAAAGGTAAAGCAATTTGTGAATTTTGTGGTCTTTCAACAACTACTTATGCTTTAAGAGATGTTGATTTTAGCGATAAACGTGGGACTGTTAAAAATATTATTGTCGGTGTGTGTGATAAATGTGGAGGAGTTGCAAGTATTCCAAGTCAGTCTGTTCCACAAATAAAATATGAATATAATAAGACTTTAAAGCCATTAGAAACCAGAGTTCCAGCCCATTTTATTGATATTTTAAATCTTGCAATAAAAAAAATAGATAATGAGCTTGATGAAAATTTTTCTAAAACCTTATTTTTATATTATTTACATAATTTTAGTACAGGAAAATTTTCTAATAAAAATCTTTCTGAACTTTTAGATAGTGAAATGGCTAAAGCTAAGTCATCAAAAAGGTTTTCAATTAAAATTAGTAAAAGAACTGAAAGGGAAATAGATATTTTTATTAACCATTCAGGATTAAAAAGTAAATCTGATTTGGTAAAAATAATAATTTTAACAATTAATAATGATATTGTTCAAGCCTCATTGCCAAAACATTTGTCAGAATTAAAAAAACTGGCTGCTGTTTATCAATAATAAGACTTTATTACTTTAATCTCGAATTTAATCTTTTAACTGTATTCACCTAAACTTTGGAAGAGTAGTCATAAAAAGATATTCACAATATTTTTGTTAACTAATTTTTTCTTGATTATTTTTTTATTTAAACTAACAAATACATCTATGTGCTGTGGTTTATTTTCTAATTACCGATTATTTTCTGTAATTCTTCTATTTGCCAATTCCTTTCTTCTGTTATTATTTCAATATTATTTGATGAATATAACTGAACAGTTTTAATTGCATAATCACTACAAACCATTGCATGTTCTTTCATATGCCCAACACCTACAGCTTGTCCAACTGTTCTGAGAATAGTTTTTGAAATTTCAGTGTTACATTTTCTTGCTTCTTCGTGAATTTTAAATCCTGCTTGACGTACTTGATTAACACTTGCCTTATTTTCTTGCCATAGTTTATTTGTTTCAAATCCAAAATTTACAATTTCGAGATTTATTTTCTCCGTTGATAAATCCAAAATATGTTTTGCACAGTTTATAGCCCAGTTTGCCAAGTCAATTTGTCCCGCATTTTTTGTTAAAAATAATAGTTTTTCTCTCAATTCTGAATTATCTAAAATTTTAATTTTGGGCTTATCACTCATTTTTATTTACCTTGCTTTAAACTTTCATATAACACTAAAATAAATGAACTTTTATACCTACTTGACGCATAACTCTTTCAATCTCTTTGACAACAGCTTTATCATCAAATTTTTCTAGTTTTGACATTAGAGGCTCTAATTTATTCAGTGCACTTACTAATTTAACTAATAATACATCTGTATTTTCAACTATATTTGTACCTTTTTTAGAAAATGCAGATGATAGTTTGGATAAATCTTTGGTAACAGATGCTAAATCTTTTGCTAAATCAGGGGCATCTTTATTAAGTGAAGTCAGCATATTATCAAGATTTTTTGTAATATTGTCAAGTTTTTTGGCTAACTGTGGAGACTTGTCTTTAAAGTCGGAGGTCATAGACTTAATATCAGTTGTAATAGTATCAACTTTACTTATAATATTAGGTGATTTTTTTTGAAATTGATTAGTAACATCTTGCAAGTTATCTGTTATTGCATCAATCTTTTTTGCTATCTTATCAGACCTTCCAGAAAAATCACTAACTAATTTGTCAGTATTATTAACTATT
>JACMQJ010000416.1 GCA_014377055.1 Candidatus Sericytochromatia bacterium | reverse complement strand
TTTACCATATAATTTACTTTCATATCTGTTAAGTATTGATGAATTATTTTCAACTTGGCGTTACAGACATGCAATGATGGTTCATCGCATGATTGGGACAAAGATTGGTACAGGAGGGTCTTCTGGATATAATTATCTTAAAGCGACAGTTGATTCGCATAAAATTTATACAGATTTCTTTAATCTTTCTACTTTTCTTATTCCTAGATCTATGCTTCCTAATCTACCTGAAGAAATAAAAAAGCAACTTGGATTTTATATAACAGCAGAATAAAGTTAATTTATAAAAAAGAATTGAATTGTGACGTTATAAACTTGCTTTTAAATAAATTTTAAATTAAAGTTATATATTGAATATTTTGAATTTAGATAAAAATGATAGACGAATGCTTAGGCAACAAGCTTGATCGTAGTGTTTTTGAGATTGTACATCATATTATAGTATGGTTTTTGGTAAATAAATAATGAATAAAGAAGTTAATATTTTAGTTGTTGAGGATAGTGCTACTCAAGCTGAACAATTAAAGTATCTTCTTGAATCCTACTCATATAAAGTTGAAACATCAATTAATGGTTTGGATGCAATTGAAAAAATTAATAAAAATAGACCTGATCTTATTATCAGTGATATTATGATGCCCAAAATGAATGGTTTGAGCCTTTGCGAAACGCTAAAAAGTAATAGTTCTTTAAAATTTATTCCTTTCATTTTATTAACATCATTATCAGATCCCGAAGATTTATTAAGAGGGCTAGAATCTGGTGCTGATAATTTCATCATTAAGCCTTATGAGCCAAATTCATTAATTAATAGAATACGAAATCTAATAAAAAACTTTGATCCAACAGAAGAAAAATTTAAAATGAGCATGGAAATTAATTTTAATGAAAACTCATATAATATTAATTCGGATCGTCGACAGATACTTGATTTGATGATGTCAACTTTTGAAAATGCAGTAAACCAAAATAAAGAATTAACTAAAAGTCAGATGGAACTTAGCTTACTAAATGAACAATTAGAAGAAAGAGTAGAGTTAAGAACATCAAAGCTTATCGAAGAAATTTACGAAAGGAAAAAAGTAGAAGATGAGTTAAGAAACTATCAAAATAAGTTGGAGTCAATGGTCGAAAATAGAACTTTAGAGCTTCTTAAGTCTAACGAAATGCTTAAACAAGAAATAGAGGATAGAATAAAAATAGAGTCTGATTTAGCAAAGAGGACTGAGGATCTAGCAAGAGTCAATGATGAATTAAAGCAATTTGCTTATATAGCATCTCATGACTTACAAGAGCCATTAAGGATGGTTTCAAGTTATACAAGACTATTAGCAAAAAGATACAAAGATAAACTTGATGATGATGCTAACGATTATATTAATTTTGCTGTTGATGGTGCGGTCAGAATGCAAAAATTAATTGATTCACTATTATATTATTCAAGAGTTGGAACACTACTAAAGAAATTAAAGACAATTGCTCTTAACGAAATAGTTGAAAATGTTAAATTTAATTTACAGCTTCTGATAGAGGAAACTCATGCAACAATTACTTCTGATGCTTTACCTGAATTAAAATCAGACTCAACTCAAATGACTCAACTATTTCAAAATTTAATGAGCAATTCATTAAAATATGTTAAAGAAGGTGTTGAGCCTATTATAAATATTTCCGTAAAAAAAAGAAACAGTGATTGGCTTTTTTCGATTACGGATAATGGTATAGGAATTGATAAAGACGATTATGAAAGAGTATTTATCGTATTTCAAAGACTACATAGCAAAAATGAATATTCTGGAACAGGAATGGGTTTAGCTATTTGCAAAAAAATAATCGAATATCATAATGGGCAAATTTGGTTAGAGTCAGAAATAGGAAAAGGGTCAACTTTTTATTTTACTTTACCTCAACATACCCAACAAATAAGTAATGAAAATTAATTATTCATGGAGAAATATGTAAACTGTTAGAATCAATAATTTATCAAGTGAAATATGATAATCACAATATAGATTTTACTATAGAGATTAAAAAAAATATTAAGCATACCTATATTTCAATACATAGAGAAAAAGGCATAGTTATAAAAGGTCATAATATCTCTTTGGATCGTGCAAAACAACTTATTTTATCTAAAGCTGAGTGGATAATAAAAAAGTCTGAGGATGCAAAAAAACGACAAGAACAGATAGACATGGTAAAGCAAAGTAATCTAGCTAATAATTATGCTGTCAGATTTTTGGGAGTTAATTATCAATTAGATTTTGTAAATACAAATTTATCAAAAGCGACATTAAATTTTACTGGCGATAAATTTGTTGTTAAAATAAATAATGAAATAAAAATTAAAAATGAAATAATAGAATTATTGGTAGATAATTTTTACCGAGAAGCAAGTATCAATCATATTATGCCCCTGATTAATTATTATAGTAGTATTATGAAATTATATCCAAAAGAGATAAAGTTTAGAAAAGTAAAGAAAAGATGGGGAAGTTGTAGCCATGATGATAAAATATCGCTCAATTTAAATATTTGTCAGCTTAATCAAGAACAGGCTAGTTATATCATAATTCATGAATTAGCACACATTAAAGAAAAAAATCATTCCAAAAATTTTTGGCTACTCATAGAAAAATATTTACCTGATTATAAAAGATTACATAAAGAAATTTTGAGCTTTGTTTTTTGACTTTAATCTATATCAAAGACAACTTTAAGAGCATATTTTGCTTCTTCCAAGTTCTTTTCTGAAATACTACCTAATTTTTTTATAAGTCTTTCTTCTGAAACTGAACGTATCTGAAATAAATCAATAACTGAGTCCTTTTTTAGATTATTTAATTTATCTGGATGAATTATAACCATCCAAGGAACTTCTTTATAGGTTATTTTAAAATCTGTTATGGGAGCTATAATTTTTAAAGGAAGGACACCTATAGAATCGTCATTTAGAATAACGGATGGTCTTGTTTTTTTCATTTCAGATCCCAAAGTAGGATCAAGATTAACTAACCATATTTCTTTTTGATTCATATAAAATCATCACTATCAATTGATGTAAAAATTGTTAGCTCTTTGTTTGAATTGTATTCTTTTTTCATCATTTCAGCTATTTTTTTAAGTGTTTGTTTTTTATAGTCAGATAAAAATTTTTCAAAAGAGATTTTAAATAACTCTGATTTAGAAACATTAAACTCTTTTTGTAATTTTTCTATATCACCTAAAATTTCTATAGGAACAGAAATAGTAATTCGTTCAAAATTTTGAGAAGTTTTCATGATGTACCATTTTCATAATATTATTCATAAATTATATCATAAATATTTATTCTTATTTAGAGTAAATCTTCCAATCCGTAGATATAACCTTTAACTTCTCTAACTTTTTTCAATGAGAAAATTAGTCCTTCCATATATGCTTCTCTATTAATTGTTTGATGCTTTATTGTTAGGGTTTGACCTAATCCTCCAAATATTACTTCTTGAGTTGCTACAAATCCAGGTAATCTAATACTATGAATATTAATATTTTCAATATTTCCACCTCTGCTTCCTGCAATAGTTTCAAAATTATCAGGTCGAACCATATTATAATCAATATTGTTTTTTTTAATCATTTCTGCAGTTTTAATTGCTGTACCAGAAGGTGCATCTTTTTTCTTTTCATGGTGCATTTCAATGATCTCGACATCTTTGAAATATTTACCAGCCATTGCAGAAAATTTCATCATTAAAACGGCACCAATTGAAAAATTAGGAATGACTAAAGTTGTTAAGTTGTTTTTTTCGGTTAAATTCTTTATTTCTTCCAATTGTTTATTACTAAATCCAGTAGATCCAGTTACACAATTTAATCCATTATTTAATGCTTTAATAATTGATTTATAACCAGCCTCAGCATTGGATATATCAAGTAAAATATCAGATTTTTTGTTTATGATAAAATCATCAATTTCAGTTTCTACCTTTAAACCAATATCATATCCTAAAGTGATTTTGCCAATATCTTCGCCAATATTTTTTGTCCTACCAATAACACCTGAGAGTTCAAGCTCTATATCTGAATAAATAGCTTTAACAGACTCTAAGCCCATTTTACCAGTTGCACCATTTAATAAAATTTTAATCATTTTCGTTACCTTTTAATCATCTTTTCTTTTTGCTAATTTTTTTCAAGACAATCGAATAATAAATCATATTCTCTTCTCATTTTTAAATTAATCTTAAATTTAAAAAAGATTAACTTTTGTTTAATATAAGTTAATTAAGAGCAAGATTATCTTTTATTGAAACTAAAATAACATTAAGTAATAATATTTTTAATTTCTCATTCACTTGTAATCTAAATAAAAAAGATTAAGTGAGATTTTTTAATATAATAAGTTGTATTTGGTAATGGTAGTAAGTAATGAAAAATAGTAAACTAAAATTAGCTTCTTTAATATCTTCGCTAATCATTTCAGGATGTAATAATACCAATACATTACCTATATTAGATGAGAATAATGATATAAATGCTCTTTCAACAAGTTTTGCTTTTACCGAAATAGATAAAGTAGGAGCGAATACAGGTGACTCAATTGTTTTACCTGCAAATAATGAATCAGGAACTTTAGAAGGGTTTGTTTTATCATCATACAGAAAAATTTTTAATGAATATGATAAAAATAAAAATGGCGTAATTGATGCGTCAGAACTAAGTCAAGCACCTAATTCTTTTAAGAACTTAGATAAAGACCATAACAATCAACTTACTTTTAGCGAGGTTAGTCCTAACCAACAAGCTATCAAACAAATGGCAGGTAACTTATATAATTTTTATAAGCAAATGGCTCAATCAATAGATACAGATCATGATAATTTTATTTCAGCAAAAGAGTTGGCATCTAGTAGACAAATTGATGGATTTAAAACTCTTAATTATTGGTCACTAACAAATAATTTAATGGCAAAAAACCCTAAAGCAAAAGGTATAAACTATCAACAATTTAGTGTTTTTATGAATAATATGTTTGTTGAACTTGCAAAAAGACCAACAAATACATTTAAAAATGTTACTTCTGCAAGTAGAGGTAATAAAATACCTGTGGTAATAGTACAAGGTTATGCTGAACCTAGCTGGTATTTTATGTATGGTATTTATAGAGATTTAAAGAAGAACAATTGGCAATCTTTATACCCTGTTAATTTATTCCCAAATATTACTGATATAAAAGAGCAAGCAAAAATTGTTGCAAGCAAAATAGAAGAAGCAAAAAAAGAACAAGGTGTTAATAAGATTGATTATGTTTGTCATAGTATGGGTGGTCTAATTGGTCGTTATTATATACAAAATATGAATGGTGCAAATAGTATTGATCATTTTGTTTCTATATCAACTCCTCATTACGGCACTTATATTGCTTGGGCTGGAATTGGTGAAGCGTCCAATCAGATGCGTCCTGGAAGTGATTTTTTAAATCAACTAAATTCAGTAGATCCAGTATTTACATATCCAAATATCAAATATACTTCTATCTGGACGAAAACAGATGAGATAGTTGTTCCTGCTGAAAATGCAATACTTAGAGGATCATCAGTACTACCAGATATTAAAAATGTTGGACACTTGTTAATACTTTGGTCTGATGATACTTATAAAGAAATAAAGCAAGCTCTTAGTAATTAAGAACTCCAATCCACCCTA
>JACMQJ010000415.1 GCA_014377055.1 Candidatus Sericytochromatia bacterium | reverse complement strand
TTGCTAATTATCATAGTAGCTATTCCTTCTGGTATACCAAGTTGTTCTGAGATAATTGGGGCTGCTTTAGCAATAATACTACTAACCGCTGGACTGTCTTCATCTATATCACTACCGTCAGTTTTAACTAGATCTTTTACATCTTCGTTACCATTTAATACTTCACTTTTTATAGTATCAAAAATAGTACCCGTAGTTGCGTCATTAGCATCACCTGCATCCATATCTGTATGACCGCTAATCATACCTGTCAATTCTTTTACACCAAAATTAAAAAGTGAATCAAACATTTTTACTTTCTCCTTAAACTATTATTTAATTATTTCCAAGTGGTATCATTATTTTCTCTAGCCCACTTAGTTTCTTTATTATTACCACGCATCCATTTTGTTTGCTTGGTATTTCTATCTTCAACCATTCTACCTTTTCCTTCGGTTGATAAACCCAAAACTTCATAAACATGTATAGCTTCTGATTTACCTTTAACAGGTACAGGTCCGAGGCTTCTGACATCTATCTCATTAGTGATCAATTCATAAGTTGATTGACTGATAATAATACCTGTACTAAATTCTTTATTTAAGCCTTCAAGTCTGGCAGCTGTATTCACCGTATCACCAATAACTGTGTAATCCATTTTTAGTGGTGAACCAAAATTACCTACAAGAGCTTCACCTGAATGAATACCTATTCTAATTTGCATTGCTACAGAACCTTCTGCAACCCATTTTTTACGAAGATCTTTCATTTTTTCTTGCATTTCTATGCCAGTTTTTACACATCTAAAAGCATCATCAGCGTTATCGACACTGTTGATATTACCATAAATAGCCATGACAGCATCACCGATGTACTTGTCAAGAACACCATTATTTGCAAAAACAATATCTGTCATAGCTGTTAAATATTCATCAAGTATTCTTTTTACTTCCTCAGGAGGAAATTTTTCTGACATGGTTGTAAACCCTGCGATATCAGAAAATAGAATAGTAACAAATTTTTTGGTACATATATCCAAGCTTGGTATTTTATTTGGATTTCTAAGTGCTTCTTCAACTAATGCAGGTGACATATATCTTTTGAATACTCCTCTAACTCTTCTTTGTTCTTTTTCTTCTATTAGGAATCTATAAGAATAAATACCAGCAAAAACAAATAACATAACACCAATAGGAGATGTCAAATCAATCCATATTCTGTTTTCGATAAATAAATATAAGTTGATAGCACTGTAGATAACAGATGCTAACACAACAAAACCAAGACCAAGAAATGGATTTAAATAAATAAATAGTAATGTTGCAATCATTCCTAATAAAATTATTATTGCATTATTTATAAAATCAGATGCATGTTTATATTCAATCCCATTCATTACAGTATCAATTGTCGCTGCATGTACTTCGACCCCTGGCATTTGTTCATTTTGAGTAAATGGTGTTGTTAGAGTATCATGTAATATTTCGGCTGTAGCTCCAATTAAAACAATTTTATCCTTAAAAACTTCATTATAGGTTTTTGCTTCATTATCCAATAGGATACCTTTTAGGACATTACTAAAAGAAATTGTTTTGTAAGTATGTGCAGGTCCTGCAAAATTAACCAGAAATTTTTTATCAAAATATTTTTCTTGGATTTGTTGAGCTTTTTGGGGATTATATAATTTTAATATTTGTAAGGCAAATGTAGGCTCCCATTGATTATCAATAGATTGAGTTGAGGGTGTCAAGTCACCTAAAGAATAAATTAATTGTCCCCATCTAACATTTTTGTCAAGATCTCTTTGAAAATTAACTAAGCCATATCTTATTTTGCCATTGAGCATTTCTTCATAAGGATCTGGTGCTGTATATGACATAGCATCTTCAACATTATTTGAGCTGCTAGATACTTTGCTATAAACGCCACCAATCATCATACTGGCTAGAACAACGTTATCGGCTTTTTTGATTGAGTCGGCAAATATTTTGTCATTATTTGGTTCTCTTGATAATTTGTTAAAAATGACATCAAAAGCAACTGCTTTCGCTCCATAGCCTTTTAGTATGTCAACTATTTTTGCGTGATAATCTCTTGGCCATGGCCATGAGTCAAGCTCTTCCATAGAAACATTATCAATTGAAACAATAATAATATCTTTACTAGGTTCTCTTTTACCTCTAAAATCAAATCTAGCATCATAAGTTTTTGATTCAATAAACTTACCTATATCGCTATATGTATAGCTCAAGATAAATATAAAGATAAAAGTCAGTCCTATCATTAATTTTATGATAACTTGCTTCATTTAGTGACCTATTCTAAACATTAAAAATTTATTTTAAGCCTATTATACATTAAATAGTTCTTAAATCTGATCATTATTATTGATATTACCTAAACAAAGGGTTTGAACAAGAGGTTTTAAACCCTTGTTAATCAATATTCCTACTTTATAATTTTTGTTCTATAATTAACTTAGATAACTAAGAGGCTTATTAATGTTTGAAGAAGATGATGAAGAATACCTTGAAATAGTAACTCTCACAGGAGATGACGGTGATAGTTATAGTTTTCAGGTAATTGAAGAAATAGAATTAAATAATCAAACCTATCTTATTACTATTCCAGAAGATAATTATGATGATGACCAAGGTGAATTAATCATCATAAAAGATCAGGACAGTTTACTGACAATAGTTGAAGATATGCAAATAATAGAACAAATACAAAAAATACTTGAAGATTCAACGATTGATAATGAAGATATAAGATCCATAACTCTTTTGGGAAATGATGGCAAAAAATATGATTATGATGTTGTTGAGAGAATATTCATTGATGAAAAGGAATATATTTTTACAGTAGACATAGATAGCTCAGAAAATAAATTTGTTATTTTTGAAGTAAAAGACTTACAGCTCAATATGATTGAGGATGGTTATTTATACAATCAATTAATGGATTCTTTTAATAACAGACAAGACTACAAATTTTATACATCTGGTTATGGCTATGAAGAAACAAAAATTACTCTACAAGATGAAAACGACCAATTAATTGAATTAAATATTTTAGGTAAACTTGATATAAAAGGAAATAACTACCTTATAGGAGTTGATATTAATAACAATCTTGTTGCAACATTAATTAATGGGAAACAGATAACTCTAATCAAAGATCCAGCGATTGTAGAAGAGGTTAATTATTATCTGCATAAAATAAGACAGGTTATTAATGGTAAAACCAACACTCATCCTAATTTGAATTAACTAATTTTAATACTTTTATTAATTTTATTTTTACCAGATGATGTCTTAGTTTTTTTTATTTTACCAAGCAATCTATATCTCACTATTTTATGAACTGTTTTATAGGGAATATCGAGATCATGCTCTTTTTTTAACCAGCTTTGAATATCTTTGTATGATTCAAAACTTTTTTCTGATTTTAACTCATCTCTTAATTTTTCTAATACATTGAGTGGTATTGATAATGATCGTCCTTTTGGTTTACGCATCTCAATCAAAAATTCAATGTTGCCTTTTTCATACAATGCTAGCCATCTTCCTACAGTATTCCTATTAACAGCTAATATGGACGAAATTTCGAGTATTGTAGAAACCTGTTTTGATTTAAGCAAATAAAGCATTTGTACACGTTGCTTTATCCAAGACTTACTTTCTTTTTTTAGTAAAATTTTTAAATCCGATAACTCTTCGGTTATTTGTGGAATCTTTTTTCTCATAATTACATACCAAATTTAATTACATTAATATCTATCATTTTACATTGTAATGACTAATTTATGAATAGTTATAGACTAAATCATTAATCACTATTTAGTAAGTTCACTTTTTTAACTAATATGCAACACAGTGGACAAATTAACAAATTAAAATTTTGATAATTAAATATAAAACTACTATTGTTAATTTATACAGAATAAAGGTAAATAGTTAAACATCCCTAAGAATTATATCACCAATTTTAGACAAAATGAAACAATTAAAAAGAAGTACAAAAGTATTTATAGATAAAATGGAGTATCCCTAAAAAATTGGACACAATTTTAAAAAGGATATATTTTAATGAAGAAGTTTTATACAGAATAATTTAAGAAAATGACAGTAGAATTATCGTATAGTTCAGATAAGACAATTTCAAAAATCTGTAAGGATTTAAGTATATCAAATTTAATTTTGAAAACCAATTTTGAACAAGTATAATGTAAAATGAAGTATTTTGGGCTGATAATGGTATTGATCATCAAAGAAATGAGAATTTATATTATATAAATATTAATTAATAGAAACACAATCTAATATCATATCTCTTAAATTTTAAAATTATGCAACAAAGCCTTAATATGTTACCATGTTTAGTATCTGTAGACTTTGCTCAAAAGCTATATACATAGACAAAATTATTAGACCTATTAGACATAAAGGATATAAGAATGAAATTAGATAATAAGAAAAAGGTAGTGAGTTTATCAATAATGTTAGCAATGACATTATCAAACTGTGCCACACAGATAGCGAATAATCCTGTAAATAATGTTTCACAGATAAATCAAAGTAGCAAAATATTAAATAATTCAATTAATTCGATTAGTGGTACTACTAACTTCGGTATTCAAAACAAACCATATCATGTAAAAGCTACAGCAAATGATATAAAGACTGAAACAACAGTAAGTTTAATTTATCCTGCTGATTATTTAGATGTTTCACTCAGAAATATCACAATAGGTACAGGCTTAACTCTCACAGACGGTAGCTTTAGTGTTAATCTTAATGGTTTTATACCAATAACAAGTCAGGTATATGTACTTGATGCTACAAAAAGAATAGGTGGTGCAAGTAACTATCAGATGACATTACGAACATTGGTAAAATGGACAGGTAGCTCATGGCAAAGTATTACAACACCAGGAATAGATATAAATGCAGTAAGTACAGCTTTATCAATAATAAGTAGCTTAAATTCTGTAGCAGTTTCCTCAGATAATACAATAGGTAAAATACCATTATTAAGTAATAATGCAAGTATTGTGGATATAAAAGATAACGCAACTAAGAATGTTATTTTAACTTCATCCATCCTTGGTAATATTGTCAATTATGTTAATAATATTCTTGCTGATAATCAAGACCCTGTAGGTTCTATTTATCTGCTTAATGGAGTCTATAAAATTAAGCCTTATGAAGTTAATGGTTTTAAAACCAATCTTTATAACTCAAAAGTAGCAATGAATAGTGCTGGTAAGTCTGTTGTTGTATGGACATCTAATGGTCAGGATGGAAGTGGAAATGGAGTTTATGCACAGAGATATGATAGTACTGGAGCAAAGCAAGGTAGTGAGTT
>JACMQJ010000414.1 GCA_014377055.1 Candidatus Sericytochromatia bacterium | reverse complement strand
CTTTTTATTTTACCAGCAGATTTTTCAAAAGCTATTTTCCATTCATTTTTAAAATATGTTCTTTTTAAATCATAAGACACATCAAACATAGCTGGAGCTTCAGGTCTAATAAAAACTATATCATAGCTACCATGTCTACTCTTTGTTTTAACTTCTTTGACAGGCATAAACTCAGGATATTTTTCATAGTCCATAAGAATATCCCAAATTTTTTGTGGTGTAGACTTGATCAAAAAGGTAAGATGAGTTTCAGTTGCTTTTGTAGTTTTATTAATAGTTTCTTTAATGACAGGCTTACCTGCCTTTAAATCATTCATTTCACTATTTGCAAAACTAGCAGGGCTAAATATAGATAAAACTAAAAGGCTAAGAATAATGTTTTTTTTCATAATATTTGATTTTTAAAATTGATAAAATTATATGTAATTAAATATTATAAATCTATTTGTTGTTATTTATAAGCTCTATTTTTCTAAAAACTTTTTTAGTTGTCAATAAACTATGGATTTGCAATTGTGAGATGTGTTAAAAATAATCTCAGCATTCTTAATGTATTTTATCAAAAATATATAAAAAATATGTTTGATATATTTTTGATAAAAATAGTCAAAACTGGATCATGCTAATACATTAAATATTACGTTATTTCTTTACTTTATTAAAGATTCTTCAAAGAAATATACATTTTTAAACAAACAATTCTTCATATAATCTTCATTTAAAAATCATCTAATGTTAACATAGAATAAGGTAAGATTTATTTATAGTTTAACTATATATTAACAATAGTTATAGATAAAAAATGTGACAAATCACTTTTCAATTTTACTAATTGAAACTTATTGTAGTTTAAAAAAAGGAAATTTTTAATATGGTTATTTCTGGCTGGTCTGAGTTAAGAGCAAACTCATTAACCATGGAGAACTTTTCATCAGAAAATATTAACAAATTTGAAGATCTGATAGAAGAGCAAGAAGACCTAGAAGACATTGGTGTTGACAGTACTAGCACTGAAGATGTTGAAAGTGTTGATACTGTTAAAAAGGAAGAAGTCTCATACAGAGAAAGTGAGCTTAATTCCATACAAATATATATGAATTCTATTGGTAAAAGACCTCTACTTACAGCACTTGAAGAAGTAGATCTTGCCAAAAGAATTATTGAGGGAGATGCTAAAGCAAAGGATTTTTTAGTAACTTCAAATTTAAGATTAGTCGTTAGTATTGCCAAAAGATACTGTGGTCTCGGTCTACCATTACTTGACTTAATTCAAGAAGGTAATACAGGCTTGATTAGAGCAGTAGAAAAATATGATTATACAAAGGGTTATAGATTCAGTACTTATTCTACTTGGTGGATCAGACAGGCTATTACAAGAGCAATATCTGATAAAGCCAGAAATATTCGTCTACCTGTCCATGCTAATGAAACAATTCAAAAGCTAAAAAAGATTAGAAGACAGATGATTGCAGAACTTGGTAGATACCCTACTGAACAAGAGCTTGCAGAAGCTTCAGATTTACCTGTTGCCAAAATCAGACAATTAAATAAAATAATTAAAAATACTATTTCTCTTGAATCACCAATAGGTGGAGATGATGATAGAAGTCTTATGGATTTTATTGAAGATGATACCAATAAAAACCCAATGAAAAATACTATTAGCAAACTCTTATCTGAGGATGTGCAAGGTTTGTTGACTAATCTTTCACAGAGAGAACAATATATTTTAAATATGAGATACGGTTTATCTGATAACAATCCAAGATCATTGGCTGAAATAGGTCAAGAAATGGGAATAACAAGAGAGAGAGTAAGACAGCTCGAAGCAAAGGCTCTAAGAAAGCTTAAGCATCAAAGTACTTTAAAAAGTTTAAATGATTACCTAAATGATGATTAATCTCATTTTTTGTTTATAGATGTCAGGGTGTTAATTAACACCCTGTTTTTTTATGTTTAAATATTTTAATTGAATTTAATACAAATATTTTTTACTTCTGTATAAAAATCTATTGAATGATTACCACCTTCTCTACCAATACCAGATGCTTTTACTCCACCAAATGGAACTCTTAGATCTCTCATCATCCATGTATTAACCCAAACTGTACCAGTATCAAGAGCTTGTGCAACACTATGAGCCTTTTTTAAATCTTTAGTCCAAATTGTAGCTGATAAACCGTATTGACTATTATTTGCTTCTTTAATAACTTCTTTTTCATCTTTAAATGAACTAACAGTAACTACAGGGCCAAATATTTCTTCTTGCATCACTCGACAATTAGAGTTTAATCCAGTTATGATAGTTGGCTCAAGAAAATAACCATCTTTTAAATTATTTTCCATTTTAGGTCGATTTCCACCTAAAATAATTTTTCCGCCTTCTTCTTTGGCAAGATTTATATAATAAAGTACTTTATTAAGATGAGCTTCACTAACTAATGCTCCAATATTTGTATTTTTATCTAATGGATTACCAATAACTAATTTTTTTGTTTGTTCAATAAAACCTGTCAAAAATTTTTCATAAATATCTTCTTGTACAAATATTCTTGAGCCACAAAGACATATTTCACCTTGATTCAAAAAACTAGATCTAACAGTTGTTGTTATACATTCTTCTAAATCAGCATCATTAAATATAATATTGGGATTTTTCCCACCCAATTCTAAGCTCAATTTTTTAAAATTTTCAGCAGAAGCTCTAATAATTGATTTTGCTGTTTGTGTCCCGCCTGTAAATGAAATTGCAGGTATTTTTGGATGTTCAACTAATACTTGACCTACATTTTGACCAGTACCAAAAATAATATTACAGACACCTGATGGTAAACCTGCTTCATTTAAAATATTTCCTAACATAAATGCTGTCATTGAGGTAAATTCAGAGGGTTTACAAATTACTGTATTTCCAACAGCAATCGCAGGAGCAATTTTCCATGTCAAAAGATAAAGTGGTAGATTCCAAGGTGAGATG
>JACMQJ010000011.1 GCA_014377055.1 Candidatus Sericytochromatia bacterium | reverse complement strand
TTATTTGTAATGTCATTAGCTAATGATGTGGTTAGGTTAGCACCAAATGCAAGACCACTTTTACTTTCTCCTGTAAAGCCTAATTTTAGACCAACTTGTGGAGCATTAACTTCAAAGTTTGCTGGTGTAAAGTTTGGTGTTAATACTTCCATTCTAAAGTTTGATTCACCATGAATTTTTACTTTAGGTAACATATCTTTAACAACATCAATTTGATCTTTTGTATCATCAAGATCTTTTTGCATATCTTGTTGATCTTTAGCTAATCTTTTTAATTCAGTTTGAGCATCTTCCATTTCAGTCATGAATTCTTTTTTGAGTCTATCCATGTCTGCTTGTGTAACTCCTGCTGGTTTACCCTTAGCGATAAGATCTTCAACTTTGTCCATAACTTTACTAACAGCTGCAGCAAATTCGTATCTGCTTAAGTTTCTATTTCCTCTAAAAGTTCCGTCTGGAAATCCACCTAAAACACTGTATTCTTCATAAAGTTTTTTGATAGCTGGATAAGCCCAATGACTTGGACTTACATCAGTGAAACTCATTTCACCTTCATCTTCTACAATTACTTGGGATTTTGTAGATTCTACTTTTGCTGCATAAGCATTTGTTGGAATCTGTGAAACTGTTACACTAGCTAAAGCCAATGTAAGAAGTAACTTGTTAATTTTCATACGTCCGTTCTCCATTTATATTACATTTATATTTCTAATACAAAAATAGTGATTACTGATTAGTTTTTTACTATAACTAGCTAAATATTAATTTCTACTTTTATACTACGATTAATCTATATCCAAAGGATTTATTTATTTAATCTTTATCAGAATTAAAATTTTATAAAAATTTTGTTCTATATAAACTTTCCTAGATTTATATGTTAAAGTATTTAGTATACTTATTGCAACCTTTTTATATATTAAATATATTTACAAATGAATAGGAAAGATGTGACTTACAACACTCCAAAACGTGTAGATTTTTTACCTTTTAATCAATATAGCTTTGATGAACATGAAAAAAGTGCTGTTTTAGAAGTGCTCGAATCCTCATGGATTACTACAGGGCCAAAAACGAAGCAATTTGAACGAGAATTTGCTGAATACATTGGTTGTAAACACGCAATTGCGTTAAACTCTTGCACAGCGGGTCTACACCTTTCTCTGTTAGCAAATAATATAGGTATCGGTGATGAAGTAATTGTACCAGATATAACATTTACTTCTACAGCTAACGTTGTTGTTCATACAGGTGCAACACCTATAATTGTTGATGTCGATCCTGAAACCCTCAACATAGATCCACAAAAAATAGAGGAACATATCACAAAAAACACCAAAGCCATAATACCAGTTCATTTGGCTGGTCAACCGTGTGATATGGATTCAATTAATAAAATAGCAGATAAATATAACTTGGTAGTTATAGAAGATGCGGCACATGCTACAGAATCATTTTATAAAGGTAAGAAAGTAGGTAATATGAGCCAACTTACAGCATTTAGTTTTTATGCAACAAAAAATATAACAACTGCTGAAGGTGGAATGCTTACAACCAATGATGATCAGCTTGCTGAAAAAATAAGAATATTGAGCTTACATGGATTAAGTAAAGATGCTTGGAAAAGATATTCTAACGAAGGCTATAAGCATTATGATGTAGTTTGTGCGGGATATAAATATAATATGACTGATATTCAATCAGCTCTTGGTATTGAACAACTAAAAAAAATAGATAAATTTGCTGATAAAAGAAAAGAACATAAAAAAACTTATGATCAATTATTAAGTAACGTTCCAGAAATAACTTTTATTAAAGAGATTGATGACATCGTTCACGCTAGACACCTTTACATGGTTATGCTTGATATGACAAAACTAAAAGTTACAAGAGATCAAATCATGGATATGATGATTCAGCAAAATATAGGCGTATCAGTCCACTTTATGCCATTACATTTACATACTTATTACAAAGAAAGATTTAATCTCTTGCCAGAAAATTTTCCTGTAGCAACAAAAGCCTCTAAATCTTTATTATCTTTACCATTTTATCCAAACCTAAAGGAAGAAGATATTATTTATGTTTGTTATAAACTTAGAGATATTATAGAAGAATTTAAAATATAATGTTACTAGATGATAATTAGTTTGGTATTATTGAAAAAAACAAGTTTGGTAACTGGTATATGGAATACAATATGGATTCAGATGAAAGCTCTGAAAGTTATATACCTAATTATAACTCGTCACTAATAGATGAAATATTGGCTTTGGATAATTTTGTCTACAACAAAAAAGACAAGAAAAACGACAGTTTAAAATCAGGCTCAGATACTAAAACAAATAACAAAATAGATAGTTCACCAGAAGATTTGCTTAGAAGAATTAATCTACAAGAAACATTATCAGAAATATCAAGTGATACTGTAAAAAAAATAAATATCATTCCACTACCGCCAAAATTATTTGTGCCACCTCCTCCACCTATTAACCCACCTCCACCACCCAAAGAAGATGCTAAAGATACTGTTATTGATGAAGTTGGGTCTGTTTTTGGTCTACAAATAAATCATTCCAAAAAGATGGAAGTTATTACAAAGATGAAAAAAAAGAATAAAAATGGTCAAATAGAAGATAATTTTATAAAATTTGATGAGCTTGGAATAACTTTTTATTTTGACGAACTAGGTATTTTGGATGAAATAACTTTTAGTTATCCGTTTTTGGGAGCAACAAAAAAAGGCTTAAGAATACAAGATGATGTTGAAAAAGCAATTAATCTATATGGTAAGCCAAAAATGAGGACTTTTTCGGGTGTTATTTGGAGTAAAATAGCTGTTTTTTTAAATGATGATCAGGTAACAACCATTAGGCTTAGAAGTAACTAAAATATTTACTTAATTTATCAGAGTTTAATAATTAATTTTGCTTTTTGACAAGCTTTTATTGCTAATTCAGAAGCTATTCCTGTATATTTATCTGTACTTAATTCTAGAAGTCTTATTTTTATTGAGTTATCAATATCAAGATTACCTATCCAAAGCTCTAAATCTTCTTTATAAATTTTATTGCCTCTGGTTAAATCTTTTAATAGCTCATAAGAATTATTAAAACCCTCAGCTCTTAAAATTGTTTGTATACCCTCTGATAAGACCTCAATATTATTATTTAAATCATCCAACATTTTATCTGTATTAGGTGATATTTTATTTAAGCCTTTGATAATACTTTTGTATCCTATTAAGCAGTAGCCTAATACTGAGCCAATATTTCTTAAAACTGTACTATCGCTCAAATCTCTCTGTAATCTTGATTTAGTTAATTTATCTTTCATAAAGTGCAACAAACTGTTTGCTAGTGATAAATTACCTTCACTATTTTCAAAATCTATAGGATTAATTTTGTGAGGCATAGTTGAAGATCCTATTTCATCTGCTTTTTTTTCAAGGACAAAATATCCAAGAGAAATATATTGCCATACATCAATATTCATATCCAAAAGAATATTATTGATTCTGGATAATAAATCAAAAATATCAGCAAAACGATCATGAGGCTCAATTTGAGTAGTCAAAATATTTTGTTCTAAGTCTAAGTTAGTAACAAATTTATTAGAAAACTCAAACCAGTCTTTTTCTGGAAAAGCAACATAAAAAGCATTATAATTACCTGTCGCACCATTTAACTTACCTTTTAATTTGATATTAAGTAAACTATCAACCTGATCAATTAAGCGATTTAAAAAAACAGCCATCTCTTTACCAAGCGTTGTTGGGCTTGCAGCTTGACCATGTGTTCTTGCGAGCATAGGTATATAGGCAAATTTTTCTGAAACCTCAATCAATTTGATTAAAATATTTTTTATAGATGGAAAAATAATCTCTAACAAACTATCTTTTAACATCAGAGAATAAGATAAGTTATTAATATCCTCAGAAGTTAGCCCAAAATGAACCATTTCTATAATATTATCTAATTTTAAACTTCTAAGTGCATCTTTGATAAAATACTCTATCGATTTAACATCATGATTTGTTTTTGATTCAATATCTTTGATTCTAATTAAGTCGTCATCAGTTATGTTTGACCAAATATTATTAATATCTAATTTTTTATCTGTATCCACTTTTATGTCTAAAAAATCAATTAAAGCTAATAGGTATAAGCACTCTACTTTAACTCTATATTTTATTAAGGCCGCCTCAGAAAAATAATTACTTAAATCTTTTGTATGTTTATTATATCTACCATCAATTGGAGATAAAGCGAATAGTTGAGTTAGGTTGTTCATTTTTATTTATATAGTCCAAATTTAGTGAAAATATATCTATTCATATCTTAAAGCTTCTATTGGATCTAGTTTGGCGGCGCGCCTTGCTGGATAATAGCCAAAAAATAGTCCTACAGTCATAGAAAAGCTAATTGAAATGATAATACTACTAATTGTTACAACAGGAGGAAATGGCGTAAATTTACCAACCAAATTTGCTATAGAAACACCAAATAATAGGCCAATTAGACCCCCAGATGTTGTCATAACTATTGCTTCAATTAAAAATTGTCTTAAAATATCTTTATTTTTTGCTCCTATAGCTTTTCTAATTCCTATTTCTCTGGTTCTTTCAGTTACAGTAACTAGCATTATATTCATAATACCAATACCACCAACAAGTAATGATATACTTGCTATTCCACCTAATAAAATAGTGAATATTTTTGTAAAACTCTCTGCTTCTTGCAAAACCTCAGCCATATTTCTAATGGTAAAATCATCAGTTTCACTATCTTGTATTCTATGTCTTTTTCTTAAAAGTTGAGTCATACTATCTTGCAAAGCTGTTAAATCAGCTTTATCTTTGGCTTGTACATCAATTTCTCTAAGATTATCTGTACCAATAAGTTGCTTCATTGCTATTTTATAAGGGACAAATATTTGATCGTCAGGACTTCCTCCTTGACTACCTTTTTGCTTAATTACTCCAATTACATTAAAGTTAACACCATTTATTTTTATGTCTTCATTGAGTGGTGAATTATCAGCAAATAAATCAATCGAAACTTGAGAGCCCAGTATGACAACTCTCTTCATATTATCAGTTTCATTTTCAGTAAAAAAGCGTCCTTTATCTACTTCTAAATTTCTAATAGGAAAATAAGTTGAAGCAACTCCTGAAAGTGATGAGTTTGTATTTTTATTAAAATATTTTAATTGATAATTACCATTAACGACAGGTGAAACTAAATCTATATCGGATAATTTATTTAAAATAGCTTGTGCATCATTAAGCTTAAGATTTTGTTGACTACCTGACCTGACACCTCCAGATCCTCTAAAACCAGGTCTAACCATTAATAGATTTTTGCCCATAGAGCTAACTTGATCTATTACCTGCTTTTGTGCCCCTGTTCCTATAGCGAGAAGTGAGATTACAGATCCCACACCAATAATAATACCAAGCATTGCTAAAAAAGAGCGTAACTTATTGGCAACAAGACTCTTCAAGGCTACTTTAACAATTGTCCAGACAAACATATTTTACTTTAAGTATTATAATATCAACCAATATATTATAGCCTTATCATTTAATTTTTTTACACAAGATAAAATTTTGATTTACTAATACAAGCAATTATGTTACATTTAAAGTAATAAATAATACGATATGAATTAAATAAAAAATTTAATAGAATACGAAACTATACTCTATTAAAAGTAGGTAAAGATGTTTGATCTTAAAGACATTCAGGCAGCAAAGAAAAAATTAGCTGAAAAAAGAACTGATAATTCACATGACTCATACAGTGATGGACTAAAAATATTAGAAGAGTACAAGCAAAGTCCTGATGTAGCTACACTAGAGCAAGCAGGTAAAAAATTTATTGAAGCTCTCGAATTTAATAAGGATCATATACCATCATTAATTTATCTCTCTTATATCTTTTATACTCTTAGTAATGATGAAATCGCTCTAAAATATTTGGATATGGTTTTTGCTTTGGAGTCTAATCTTCCAGAAGAAATAATTGCTTATAGAAATGATATAATCAGACGATTAGATGAAAATTCTAATTTATAAAAATTAAGGAGAAAAATGATGAGTTTAGGTAATCTTGAATCAACAACAGGTGTACAAAATAAGTCATCACAAGCTGTAAGCAAAGGCTCAACAGCTCCTTTACTTAAAAGATCGCAAGCTCAGTCTAATATTAATACAGTGCCAGACACTAAAACATTAACCTCCTCAGAGCAACCTCAAACTACCAAAACTATTGCAATTAAATCTTTAACAACAGCTATTTCGACTGCTACAGCTAGTGGTATTGTTGAAGAAAATCCTAGATTACCAGCTCTAAATGTTATTAGCCAAGGTGTTGAAAAATTTGCAGAAACAAAAAAATTAGCTGGACAAGTTGGAGGACTATTAAAAAAAGTAAATACAGAATTCAATATTACGGGTGGTACAGTCGATACTTTTAAAGATGCCTTTAAAGGTGTTGATGGTAATACTCATGCAAAAAATTTATTTAGAAGTACGACTGAATATTCAGGTAAAGCACAAGAAACTATAACGGATCTTGCTCATCAAGGTATTAAAGGTATTGACTTAGTAGTAGATTCAGCGTTTAAAAAACTTGATGAAACATTTACTCCAAAGAAAACATTATCGGAAGCTGTTGGTAAATTTAGTGAGGCTGTTGGTTGGAAATCTAAATTAAGTGCAGGTTTTGGCGTGGCATGGGCTGGAGCAAAAGCTGTAGGCGGTGGTATTGTCAAAAATATCTCCAAATTAGCTATAGGTTCAGGAGCATTTGTTGCAAACATGGGAATAGCGGCAACTACTATAGCCGTTAAAACTACAGTTTCAGTTCTTACACCTATATTAGGAGCTGTTGAATCTATTGGGAGAGCTGTGATTGCTCCTGTTATTGTAGGAGTTGGCAATCTTGTTGGAAAAACAGTCGTTGGGGCTACAGTTTTAGTTGGTGGTGGACTTGCAATAGCCTCAAAAGCAACAGGTCTATCTTCAGCTCTTTCTTATGCAGGTGACAAAATAAGTAGTGGTGCTGGATATCTAAAAGATAAAATACATATAGGTAAGGGTGAGAAAGCAATGAGAGAGATTGACTCATTACTAGCCAATCCTGATATTGGCATCTCAAAATCTGACGTTGATGCAGGTTCGGCAAAAATTAAACAAGCTAAAGGACAAGATTTTGATTCACTTGGTTTTAAAGGTACTGCTGTTAAGTGGGTCAATATTGTTAGAGGTCGTAGTGAAATAACTGTTAGTGATGCACTTAAAGGTAAAAATATAGTAGGAAGTACAACTGTTGCTAAAGCTACAGATGGTGTTACTTGGGGTAAGAGAGCTATTAGTGGTTCAAATCAAATTATTTCTAATGTATCAGTAACAGCTTTACCTTATGCCGCGGCTGTAACAGGTGTTGGAGGGTTATTAGATGGGGCAAATACTATTACTAGAGCTAGTTATGATATTCATCAATCCAGAAAAATGGCTGATAGAGTTGATGCTTTTAAAGATCCTACCAAACTAGCAATAAGGCTTGAAGCCAAGGCGATAAATCTTGACAAAGAAGCTGTTGAAGTTAAAAAAGGTGGCATAATTGCCGATCCTGATCCAATTAAAGCGGCTGAATTAACCGATAGGGCAAATGCACTACGTAACGATGCTGCATCAATTAGGAAAATGGATATTGATCCCGAAATGGCTAACATAGCAAAACAAGTAGGTAGTCGTCATGGTAAGGGCTTAAGCTCAATCGGTATAGTTAAAGGTAGTGCTGCTGTTGCAGGAGGTACTATATCTTCAGTTAATACCATTGCTATTCTTGCTACAGGTACAGCATTGGTTGCAAATCCAGTTGGTCCTATTATTTTAGGTGCTGGTATAGCAGTTGGAGTAGGTGTTGCTGCTTATAAAATTCATAAAGAAATTAGCCGAGAAAATGTCAATAATAAGCTTGAATCACAATCTATGCTTGTTACTGAAAAACTTAAGACTGCAACTGGTGAGAATAGAAAAGGTTTAATCGAAATAAAATCAAAAATTGATGATTTACGTGCCAAAAAAGATCCTCAATTTGCCGCTAAATTACTTACTCACAGAATACATAGCAATCCAACAACTGAGGCTGGAAAAGCAGCTAAGGAACAAGCCACTCAATTTGTAAAAAATGTTCTAAAAATAAATCCTGCTGATATTCATCCAAGACATATTCCTGTTGCTGCATAAAAATAATAAATAAATTAAGGATGAAATACTAATGGATACAATAAATAACGTTAAAGAACAAACCATCTTTCAAAGATTGCAAATGCTGATGGATTATTTAGATATGAGCAGTGAATATCTATCTGTAAGTCCAAAGAATGATATTGAAAGAATTCATATAACTCTTAGTGATGCTGAGAATAAAGAAATATTTCCTATTGTAGTTAAGGTTATGTTTTTAAATGATTTAAATAAAGCATTGAATAAAAAAATGGCTGATGGAAGTCCTAACACAAGAGATTTATTAGAGTTTTATATAGATTATCCTGTAATAATTGATGAAGAAAACGTCTTAGCAATAAATGTTTTATTAATGAAATTTAATTCGTTATTACCAATAGGAGCTTTTTGTGTCAATGAAAAAAATAATGTTTATTTTCGTTATGTTCTAGTAACAGAACAGAGAGATGTCACACCAACCGTTTTTGTCGAAATTATAGATATGATTACTTTTTATCTCGAAGTTTTTGGTAAAGAAATCATATCATTTTATGAAAATAAACAAAGTCTTGAACAAAGTATCGAAAATGGTCTTAAAAATATGACGGATATTATTGAAAATATAGAATAATTTTTATTTTAAAATACGTTTTTGTAAATCTTCAATGGCATCAATTATTCTTGGTGCAGGTCGCAAATAAAGATCATCATTAACAGAAAAGTAATTTTTATTTTTTATTGCTTTGAGTTTACTCCATGGAGATAAATTAAAGTTAATTTTTTTGTAAGTTGATTCAGGCACAACTATATAATCAGGATTTTTGGAGATTAATGATTCAATACTATATTTTGCAAATGAGCTTTTAATTTCGTCAGCTATATTTACTCCACCTGCTATTTTTATCATGTCACCAATAAAACTTTGACTACCAGCAGTGATTAGGGGATCGTGCCATATACAATAAAAAACTGTATGCTTCTTGCTTGATTTAGATTTTTCTTTTACTTTATTAAGTCTATTTTTAAAGTCTTTTTCAATTATTGAAGCCTGTTTTTGAGAATTGGTAATTTTTCCCACCATATTAATATTATTAATTATTGAATCAATATTATCCGTTTTGAGAGCAATCAAAGGAACATTATATTTTTTTAGTATATCAAGCTGTTTTTTCATATCATAAGTTGCAAAAATAATATCAGGTTTTAGACTAACAATTTTTTCGAGATTAATAAAACCAAACTTACCAACACTTGGCTTTTTTTTTGCCTGAGCTGGATAATTACAATCCTCCGTAACACCAACTATTTTTTTTTCTAAACCTAATTTATACAAAATCTCTGTAGTAGCAGGTGTTAAAGATAATATCCGTGAAACATGTTTATTTATTTTTAGATCTCTACCCAAAAAATCTTTTATCTCTGACTGTGCATAAACATTATTTGTGCATAGT
>JACMQJ010000413.1 GCA_014377055.1 Candidatus Sericytochromatia bacterium | reverse complement strand
ATTGTGTTCTATAATCATTTTTTGTATCCTGATTTATTGAATTATTTGTACTTGAATTATTTTTAGTAGTGAAAATATTCTTCAAATATTTGTTATTTAATCAAATTATAATTTGAAATCTCTAAAAAATACAATATACTGATATTTTATGTAAATTTATTAAAGGGTTAAAAGTTACATATAGCTTACTAACTCAATTTTTTAAAGAATTATGAAATACAGAATACTTGGAAAAACAGGACTTAAAGTTTCAGAAATAGGTTTTGGAGCTTGGGCTATAGGTGGTAATAAGTATGGAAACAGCTACGGAAATACTGACGATGCAGAATCATTAAAATCTTTGACCTATGCTTTTGATCATGGATGTAATTTTTTTGATACAGCAGATTTATATGGATATGGTCATAGTGAAAAATTAATTGGTAGTTTGGTTTCACAGATTAATCGAAGTGAAATTGTTATTGCTACCAAAGTAGGAGCTAATTTTTATTCAGGTGGAGTCAAAATGGACTTTAGCCCAGAATATATTAAAAAGGCTGTCGATCAAAGTTTACTTAGATTAAATACTGACTATATAGATCTCTATCAATTACACAACCCTTCTCTTGAGATTATAAAAGACGGTGAAGTTTTTGAAGTAATGAGAGAATTAAAAAAACTCGGTAAAATTAGAGCATTTGGTGTATCTATTGATGAATCAATTGAGGGTATAGAAGCTATTAAGTGGGCTGGAGTTGATACTGTTCAACTCGTATATAATATTCTTGATCCAGAAGCTAAAGATGAGTTTTTTGAACAAGCTGAATTAGCTAAAATAGGTTTAATTATTAGAGAGCCTTTAGCCAACGGTTTACTTACTGGTAAGTATAATGAAAATTCATATTTTCCTTTTGGTGATATTAGACATTCATGGCCTGTAAGTTTTATTATTCATCGAACCAATTCAGCCAAACAAATAAAAAAATTATTGAGTGATGAAGTAGATACTCTAACTAAATTTTCACTTAAATTTGCTTCAAATCCATTATGTGTGGGTACTGTTATTCCTGGTTGTAAAAATTTAGAACAAACTATAGAAAATATTTTAGCAGGTGATATAAGGCAATTAAATCAACATGAAATTAATTTGTCTATGAATATGCAAAGTAGAAGATTTGACACTTATTAAATTTAGTAACGGATATTATAATATATTGTCTTTATAGCCAAAACATGTTATATTTCGTACTCGTTCAGGGATTGAATAAACTTTTGATATGGTACAGAAAGTGTCCCCTAATTTCTTACCACCTCTCATCAATGGTTTTAATATCTCAGTTATGATAAAAATAAAATTTTAAGAAAATAGATATAAAAAGAGGCTTTAAATGGTAAGAATAAGACTTAAAAGATTTGGTGCTAAAAAGAAACCTGTATACAGAATTGTTGTTATTGAAGCTAAAGATAGAAGAGATGGACGTAGTATTGAAGAAATTGGATTTTATGATCCACGTTCAAATCCTTTAAATCTTAGAGTTGACGTTGAAGCTGCTCAAAAATGGTTAAAAAATGGTGCTCAACCTTCTGAAACTGTAAAAAGCTTATTAAAAAAAGCTAATGTCTATAGTGAGGCTGCAGCAGTATAACCGATGGCTATTAAAGATGCAGTAAGAACCATAGTAGAGGCTCTTGTAACTCACCCTGAAGATGTTCTAATTACTTTAGAAACAGATGAAGATGAAAAAATAAGAATTAACATTAGTGTTAACGCTGAAGACAGAGGTAGAGTTATAGGTCGCCAAGGTAAAACAATCAACGCACTAAGAACAGTAGTAAAAGCAGCGGCAATCAAATCAAATCAAAGAATAAATCTTAAGGTTCTTGATGAAAATGATGGTCTTGAAGCTGGTAATAATAGCAGTGATGAAGAAATAGGGACATACGAAGAATAAATTAAAAAAGCTAAACTTAAGTTTAGCTTTTTTTTGTATAAAAAATTAAATGATGAAAATAAAAAAGACTCCTAGTACCTCAGAGTGAGAAAATACATAAATGTCATCACTTTGTTAAGCTCAGTACAATTTTTAAATAATCTCAAACTTAACGTTAACCAAATTAAAAATTATAATAGAGTTAATTTAGAACTTAATTTTTATAAAAAAAAGAAAAAAAGAAGAGGCTTGTTACCAAACCTCTTCTTTTTTATTGATTATTATTCGTTATTTAGTGCATAGTTTTGGAACATATAACCTGTTCCTCTAGCTGTAAGTATTAATTCTGGATCACTAGGATCTTTTTCTAACTTACTTCTAAGTCTGCTAACATGAACGTCAACAACTCTTGTATCACTATATTGATTGATTCTGTAACCCCATACTTGATGAAGTATTTCACTTCTTGAATATGCTCTTCCAGGATTTGAAGCTAATAACTCAAGTAAATTAAATTCCATTTCTGTTAATTTAATTTTTTGTTCGCCACGTAAAACTTGTCTTTTACCTGTATCAATGCTTAAAGTGTCAACTTTAATTGTTGATTGTTTTGAACCATCAGTTACTATTCTTCTAAGTACAGCTTTAATTCTTGCTTCAAGTTCTCTTGGGCTGAATGGCTTTACTACATAGTCATCTGCTCCCAATTCAAGAGCCTGAATTCTATCAATAACATCACCTTTTGCTGTAAGCATAATAATAGGTGTTGTCAAGTTTTTTCTGACTTCACGACAAACTTGCAATCCATCCATCTTAGGCATCATTATATCAAGCACAATTAAGCTTGGTTGTTCTGATTTTACGAGTTCTACAGCTTCTGCACCATCTGCTGCTGTTACAACTTCATAACCTGCCATTTTAAGCCTGGCTTCTACAATTTGTCTGATACTTACTTCGTCGTCAGCGACTAGAATTTTTCCCTTACTCACTTATGGAATACCCTCTTTTCACCACAAATAATATATTTTGATT
>JACMQJ010000412.1 GCA_014377055.1 Candidatus Sericytochromatia bacterium | reverse complement strand
TTAATTAGGAGATATTTTTTTCATTATATTACTAATCAATTCAAGTACTTGCTTTCTTGATGATGCCCTATAAGTCAAAATTCGATGAGCTAAGATGTAAGGAGCGACAGCTTTTATATCGTCAGGGATAACATAATTTCTACTGTTCATTAAGGCATAAGCTTTGGCACAAGTAAGCATTGCAACTGACGATCTAGGACTTGCACCAAGCATAATATCTGTATTATCTCTCGTTGCAGATGCTATCTTTACTATATATTGTAATATTTCATTTGAAGCCTCAACTTTATAAACCATTTTTTGTAATTCTATTAATTCTTCAAGTGACAAAACAGTTTCAACATTTGAAACTAGATATTTATCTTTACTATGTCGTGCCAACATCTCTGCTTCATAATCAGCACTTGGGTAGCCAACTGATATTGAGATCATAAATCTATCTACTTGTGAATCAGGAAGTGGGAATGTTCCATGTGACTCAATTGGATTTTGTGTACCAATAACAAAAAAAGGATTTGGTAATTGTCTAGCAATACCATCAACTGAAACTTGTCTCTCTTCCATAGCTTCAAGTAAGCTTGATTGAGTTCTTGGAGTTCCACGATTTATTTCATCTGCCAAAACAATATTAGCAAAGATTGGTCCTTCAATATATTCAAACTCTAATTTTTTTTGATTATAGATAGAAACACCTGTTATATCAGATGGCAAAAGATCAGAGGTAAATTGTATTCTTCTAAAAGACGCATTAATTGATTTAGCGATAGATTTAGCTAATAAAGTTTTTCCAACTCCTGGGACATCTTCAAGTAAAATATGACCCCCTGCAATAAAAGCAGCGATAACCATTTTGACAACTTCATTTTTACCAACTATTGCCTTACCTATATTTTCTGCAAGTTTGTCAGTAATTATTTTAGCGTTTAATGTATTTTGCAAATCATTCCCCATTTTTAGCAGTAAATTTATTTTATATTTTTGATAATACTTAAAGTGAAATTATAAATTATTTTTTAATTACCTAGATTATTGTTAGCCAAATAAGTACAAATATTATCTTGTATTGATAGAGCTGAACCCATATTAGAAAAATTATTCATCATAATAGAAAAAGATATAGGATCACCATCTTTACTAAATGTGTAACCTGATAGGCATGAAACACCATTAATAAAACCTGTTTTTGCTCTAAATTTTCTTTCTCCACTGGTTCTTTTTGTACGTTTCCTTAAAGTACCATCAGCACCAGCTAGAGGTAAGGATGCTATATAATCACTTTGTACACCAAAATCTTTATACATATAATTTAGTACTTTAACAAAATGTTCTGTTGTAATTCTATTAAGGGGTGATAATCCAGAGCCATCAAACATTTTAAAATTATTTGTATTAACTTTAACCATTTTTTCAAAAAACTCTTTTTTTATGACATCAGATCCCTTTGCAGAGCTTCCAGGTATACCTCTATAAGTAGCTCCTAGATATTTTAGTAACATTTCAGCAATCAAGTTAACACTATTTTTGTTTAGATCATAAATAATTGATGATAATGTCCTTGAATTAGTTGAAATTAATTCAACTGCTTTTAGTGGAGTAATGCCTTTTTTTACTTGACCTTTAATTATGATACCTTCTTTTTGTAAGATTTTTGCCAAAACATATCCTGTGTATAAGGCAGGGTTATCGAGATTAATTCTATTTACTTCTGAATGTGAGCCTAGTGGAATAGAACCTCTAACTATAATCTTATTCTTTCCATCTGGTAGAGGGATTCTTGAGATAATCATTCTTGAATAACCTCCTGCTGTAGAAGCATGGTTATCAACTTTGAAAAAATCATTATCAGGTTCTAAGCTAACAATTGCTTTTGAACCTCTTTTTTCACCTGAACGAAGCCATACTTCAACAGTATTACGATTAACTGATAAAGCACTTATCCTAGCACTATAGACAGAATCTCCATATCGAGCTACTTTCCAACCTTCACCAATTTCCTTATTATCAAAAAATGATTCATCTGCAATCAAATTACCTGTTATTTCTTTGATACCTGTATTTTTTAATTTTTTAACTATATGCCATAATCTTTCAGAAGTAAGATCAGGGTCACCAAAACCTTTAAGATATAGATTACCATTAAGCTTACCACCCGAGACATAAGAATCACCGTAAAGAACAGTTTTGAATCTATGCTCAGGTTTTAATAATGCCAACGCAGCCGCAGAAGTAATTAGTTTTAAGTTTGAGGCAGGCATCAAAGGCTTATTTTGATTATATTGGAATAGAGTTTTACCTGTTTTTACTGAGCTAACAACAATACTAGATGTCACTTTAGCTATACCAGCACTGTTAAACAAGTTTGAAATATTAACATCTGATATTTTATTATCGTTCATCTTAACTTTATTTTCGGCTGACGTTGGCAAACTAATTGTTAAAGATAAAAATATCAAGGTTAAACTAGAAAAAAAATTACTCAATCTCACTTATTATGTCTTTTCAATGAATACAAAAAATAACTATAGCTTTTATATTTTACGCTGAAAAATACTATTCTGAAAACTACTTTAATTTAGGATAAATATCAAATCCTGAAGTTAGACTCTTCAGCTCTCCAGAAAAATCACGATATTCAATACTTGCTTGCTCAGAATTAATAACAACAAAATTTGTTGAAAGGGCTAAACCTCTTTTCCCATTTTTAAAACCTGAGCCTGTATCTCCTGTATAACCAATACTATTAATAATATTTTCTTTACCTAAACTATCCCCAAATGCTTCAACTGCAACATAATACTTACCAGATTGTAAATTAAAAAAATTATATTTTTCAGCATCTTGCTTATAATCAAGAAGCCCTGATGTATAGACAGACGTTGATGAATTTAATGGATCCGTCAAATCCAAAGGATTCTCTTTATTACTAAAAGTTATTAAGTACAATTTTATTTTTTTTACATCAGTAATATTTTTTAAAGTTGAAGTTAAGCCTAGTTTAAAAGTTAAATATACAGGGAATCCAACTGAATTTTTATTTACTTTATTACTAACCATTATCTGTGTAGAAGAAGAGTTATTTGGGTTTGTAGATGTATTTAATAATGAGCTACAAGACATAATCAGTGGTAATATCAACAATATAAATTTTTTCATTTTTATCTTACTTTATGAATTTTAAAAATAAATGTTAAAACATTTGAATACTTTTCTTATTTGAACAAGGGGTTTAAACCCCTTGTTCAAAATATTTTTTTTAGTTATTTTAATCTATTAATAATCTGAATATTGTTCTCTAGGAGCATTATCAAGTATTAATTCAATTTTAGCTAAAATATCGTCAGGTATTTTTACTCCAGAAGCCTTAACATTGTCAATAACTTGCTCAGGTTTTGAAGCACCTATGATCACTGAAGATAATTCTTTTCTTCTAAGACACCATGCTAAGGCAAGTTGAGCCATATTTAAGCCTAATTCTTGAGCAATAGGCATTAGTTTATCTACTTTTTCTAATTTATCTGAGCTTAATCTACTTTTGATAAACATATTTGATTGATCATTAGCGGCTCTTGAATCTTGTGGAACTTTACCGCCACTATATTTTCCAGTCAAAACGCCCTCTGCTAAAGGAGACCAAACAACAAGCCCCATACCTTCTCTATGGCATAAGTCCATCACATCTACCTCTAATGAGCGATTCAACATATTATAGACAGGTTGATTACTCATTGGTTTATTTTTATTATGATACTTGCTTAAATGTACTGCATCACATATTTGGATTGCACTCCATTGGCTAACACCCCAATACAAAACTTTACCTTGTTTTACTAAATCGTCCATAGTTGAGATTACTTCTTCAAGCTCTGTTTCTGTATCATATCTATGGCATTGATATAAATCAATATAATCCGTTCCTAATCTTTTTAATGAATTTTCACATGATTCAATAATATGTTTTCTTGATAATCCTCGATCATTAGGTTTTTTGCTCATTGGGAAATAGACTTTTGTACCTAAAAATATATCACTTCGGGTAAAATCTTTTAGTATTTCACCAACAACTTTTTCGGATTCACCAGTTGCATATATGTCAGCTGTATCAAAAAAATTGATTCCATGTTCAAAGGCTGTTTTAAAACATTCTTTAGCGGCATCTTTTTCAACTGTTTTACCATAGGTAAGCCATGTACCTAAGCTTATCTCACTGACTTTAGCTCCGGCTCTTCCTAGTCTTCTATATTCCATAAACTCTCCTTTTTACAAATTATTTCCCATTTTTTGTGAATACTTCAAATTGTGCTCATAAAAAATCAATATTAAATTATATTATATCTATCATGATTCATTTTTAATTTTGTTGTATCTATAATAATGATCTAAATTCACCATAAATATTTCTAAAAACATCACAAATCTCTCCTACAGTTACATACGACCTAACAGCATCAATAATATAGGGCAATAGATTTTGATCTGTTTTTGCTACTCTGTCAAGCTCTTCAAGACATGATTTTACTTTAATGCTATCTCTTGACTGCTTAATTTCTTTTAAATTTTTTACTTGTCCTTTTTCCAACTCTGGACTTATCTTTTCTGTTATTCTTTGTTGTGGCTCATCAATCGTAAATTTATTAAGACCAACTATTATTCTTTCATTCTTTTCTATTTCGAGTTGATATTTATAAGCACTTTCATGTATTTCACCTTGGATATAGCCATCAGATATTGATTCTAATACTCCACCCCTTTCATCAAGCTTTTTGAAGTACTCATTAACACCTTGCTCTATTTTATCTGTCATTGCTTCAATTAAATATGATCCACCTAATGGATCAGCAGTTAAAGGAATATCTGTTTCATAGGCGATAACTTGTTGTATCCTTAATGCTGTTCTAGCAGAATCCTCTGTTGGCAATGATAAAGCTTCATCATGAGCATTTGTATGTAATGATTGAGCACCACCTAATGTCGCAGCTAAAGCCTCGATTGTTGTCCTAATGATATTATTTTCGATTTGTTGTGCTGTCAGTGATGATCCTGCTGTTTGTACATGAAATCTTAATAGCCAAGATTTAGGATTTTTTGCCCCTAACTCTTCTTTCATTATTTTGGCCCATATTCTTCTAGCCGCTCTATATTTTGCTACTTCTTCAAGAATCTCTTTACTTGCACTAAAGAAAAATGAAAGTCTTGGAGCAACTAAATCTATATCTAAGCCCTTATTTTTTACAGCCTGCAAATATGTTTTTGCATTAGCTAAGGTAAAAGCTACTTCCTGAATTGATGTTGCACCAGCCTCTCTAATATGATAACCGCTGATACTGATTGTATTCCAGCTTGGTACATTTTTTGCACAGTATTCAAATGTATCCGTTATTAAACGTAATGAAAATTCGGGGGGATAAATATATGTATTACGGGCAATATACTCTTTTAGAATATCATTTTGAATAGTTCCATTTAATTTATCAGGCGTAAAACCTTGCTTTTCGCCAACAACAATATACATTGCAAGTAATATTGCTGCAGGAGCATTAATAGTCATTGATGTACTTACTTTATCCAATGGTATACCATCAAGTAAAGCTTCCATATCATAGAGTGATGAGATTGATACACCTGTTTTACCTACTTCTCCTAACGACAAATCGTGGTCACAATCTCTACCCATTTGTGTAGGTAAATCAAAAGCAACACTTAAGCCTGTTTGTCCTTGTTCCAAAAGATACTTAAATCTTTTATTGGTGTCTTGAGCTGTGCCAAACCCTGAATATTGCCTCATAGTC